>NZ_JALKFY010000610.1:39444-69989 GCF_023242985.1 Frankia sp. Mgl5
GTGTGTGGGAGTGCGGGGCTCGCGCCACCCCAACGACCACGTTTCCGACCTACCCGCGCCTCACCGGCACCGCGAACCGGCAGACCCGGGACCGTTCACACCCTCAGGCGGACCGTCTGTCCGCCCCCGTGCCCCGCAGCACCGCCAGCCTCTCGGCCAGCACCTCCTCCAGATCGTCGGTCGTCCGACGTTCCATCAACATGTCCCAGTGCGTACGCGGCGGCTTGCTCTTCTTCGGCTCCGGCCGCTCACCGTCCACGATCACCGACGCCGCCCCACACACGCGACACTCCCACGCCGAAGGCACCTCGGCCTCGGCCGCGAAGGGCATGGTGAACTGGTGACCGTTCGGGCAGTCGTACGACGCTGTCTGCCGCGGGGCAAGCTCCGTGCTGCGGTCAGTCTCGTAGGACACTGCACCGAGACGGCTGCCCCGCAGAATGCGCTCGCCCATATGACTCCTCAGAGCGTCGTGGCGTGTGGACCTCAACCGAGTCCAACGTACGGACAAGCGAAGTCGTTCCCACCCCGGAAGGCTAGGTAACGAGATCGCGATCACACTGTGTGCTCCACCGACTGCAAAGGATACACGGCGCGTGACGAACCGGGCTCCGATCCTGCTGAACGGCCTCACCCGCACCACCGTCGGGCTCACCGCCCTGACCAGGCCCGTCCGAATCATCCGCGCCACCGGCGTCGACCGCGTCACCGCCGAGAAGATCGCCTGGCTCGCCCGCCTCGCCGGCATCCGCGACCTCGCCCTGGGCGCCGGACTCCTCCACGCCCAGCTCACCGGCGCACCCACCCGCGGATGGCTGTTCACCGGCCTGCTCGCCGACGCCGCCGACGCCGCGGTCTTCACCCACGCCACCACCCGCCGCCAGCTCCCACCCGCCGCCGGCACCGCCATGGCCGCCGCCGCCGCGGGGGGAGTCGCCCTCGCCGCCACCACCCTCACCCGCCACCACCCCACAAACACCCGAACCGGCACCGCGGCACCAGCCGCATGACAGAACAAACCGGCCGCCCGCCGCGTTGACCACCACGGGACCACCACACAGCACACAGACAGGAACACCCGGCCCGCACACAACACCACACCCGCCGGCCAGCCGAAACCGGGACACCCACCCGCCGGCCACCCCACGCCAGGAAGGACATCCCATGACCGACCAGCCGACCACAGACACCGACACCGACGAGAAGGTCGTCCGCAGCGACACCGAATGGCGCCAGCTCCTCGACCCCCAGCGCTACGCCATCCTGCGCCAGGCCGCCACCGAAGCCCCCTTCAGCGGCGCCTACACCTACGACAAGACCAGCGGCACCTACCGCTGCGGCGCCTGCGCCGCCCCCCTGTTCACCTCCGACACCAAATACGACTCCGGCTCCGGATGGCCCAGCTTCTACCAGCCCGTCACCGCCGACGCCGTCACCCTCATCACCGACCGCAGCCACGGCATGACCCGCACCGAGGTCCGCTGCGCCCGCTGCGACTCCCACCTCGGCCACGTCTTCGACGACGGCCCCGCCCCCACCGGCCAGCGGTACTGCATGAACAGCCTCGCCCTCGACCTCGACAACACCGACGCCAGCTGAAACACCACGCCAGCTGACCAACCCGACCAGGCCGGCCACACCCCATCCCGCACCGGCTGCCGGACACCACCCCGGCAGCCCGCAACCCCACACAAACCACGAACCACACCCACCACACCGGACCTGGCACTGGCACCCCCACCCCGACATGGCACCATCCCGCAGGTGAGCAGCAGTCCCGCCGCGACACAGCGCCTCCGAGACCTCGCCCGCCTCCGCCGCGTCCGCGACCGCATCGACCGCGAGTACGCCCAGCCCCTCGACGTCGAGGCGCTCGCCCGCAGCGCACACATGTCCGCCGGACACCTCAGCCGCGAGTTCCGCCTCGCCTACGGCGAATCGCCCTACGCCTACCTGATGACCCGGCGCATCGAACGCGCGATGGCCCTGCTACGCCGCGGCGACCTCACCGTCACCGAAGTCTGCTTCGCCGTCGGCTGCTCCTCCCTGGGCACCTTCAGCAGCCGCTTCACCGAACTCGTCGGCATGCCCCCCAGCGCCTACCGCCGCCACGCCGCCGCGGCCACCGCCGGCATGCCCTCCTGCATCGCCAAACAGATCACCAGACCGGTCAGGAATCGAGAAGCGCGCTCACCCAGCCGCACCTAGCGTGACCGCCATGGACATCACCATCCACACCAGCTTCCTCCCGCACGACGACCCCGACGCCTCCCTGGCCTTCTACCGCGACACCCTCGGCTTCGAAGTCCGCAACGACGTCGGCTACAACGGCATGCGCTGGATCACCGTCGGACCCCCCAACCAGCCCGGCACCTGCATCGTCCTCGAACCACCCACCGCCTACCCCGGCATCACCGACGACGAGCACCGCACCATCACCGAGATGATGGCCAAGGGCAACTACGCCCACGTCATCCTCGCCACCGCCGACCTCGACGACACCTTCACCAAGATCCAGGCCCGCGGCGCCGAAGTCGTCCAGGAACCCACCGAACAGCCCTACGGCGTCCGCGACTGCGCCTTCCGCGACCCCGCCGGCAACCTCGTCCGGATCAACGAACACCGCTGAACCAGGAACACCGCTGAACCAGCCGGCGAACCCGGCCAGGACCCGACACCCGGACAGCCGCCACGCGGCAACCCCCGCGCCCGACACCGGTGGCGACCTGGTGGTCGCCACCGGCTGGCCAGCACGATGGAGACACCATGAGCAACGCCACGAGGACGGACCCGCAGTCGCCCGCCCCCCACCCCGCCGACAGCCACGACCTCATCCGCGTCCACGGCGCCCGCGTGAACAACCTCAAAGACCTCAGCGTCGAACTCCCCAAACGCCGACTCACCGTGTTCACCGGCGTCTCCGGCTCAGGCAAAAGCTCCCTGGTCTTCGGCACCATCGCCGCGGAATCCCAGCGACTGATCAACGAAACCTACAGCGCCTTCGTCCAAGGCTTCATGCCCACCCTCGCACGACCCGAAGTCGACGTCCTCGACGGACTCACCACCGCGATCATCGTCGACCAGCAGCGGCTCGGCGCCGACCCCCGCTCCACCGTCGGCACCGCCACCGACGCCAACGCCATGCTGCGCATCCTGTTCAGCCGGCTGGGACGTCCACACATCGGCTCACCCAACGCCTTCTCCTTCAACGTCCCCACCGTCCGGGCAAGCGGCGCGATCACCACCGAACGCGGAACCAGCAAAACCGAACGAAAGACCTTCACCCGCACCGGCGGCATGTGCCCCCGCTGCGAAGGCCGCGGCGCCGTCTCCGGCTTCGACCTCACCGCCCTCTACGACGACAGCAAATCCCTCAACGAAGGCGCCCTCACCATCCCCGGCTACAGCGCCGACGGCTGGTACGGCCGCATCTTCGGCGGCTCCGGCTTCCTCGACCCCGACAAACCCATCCGCCGATACACCAAGACCGAACTCCACGACCTGCTCTACAAAGAACCCACCAAAATCAAGGTCGACAACGTCAACCTCACCTACGAAGGCCTCATCCCGAAAATCCAGAAATCGATCCTGTCCAAAGACCGCGAAGCGATGCAGCCACACATCCGCGCCTTCGTCGACCGGGCCGTCACCTTCACCACCTGCCCCGACTGCGACGGCACCCGGCTCAGCGAAGCCGCCCGCTCCTCCCGCATCGCCGGCACCAACATCGCCGACGCCTGCGCCATGCAGATCAGCGACCTCGCCCACTGGGTCCGCGACCTCGACGAACCATCCGTCGCACCCCTGCTCACCGCGCTGCACCACACCCTCGACTCCTTCGTCGAGATCGGCCTGGGCTACCTCTCCCTCGACCGGCCCTCCGGCACCCTCTCCGGCGGCGAGGCACAGCGCGTCAAAATGATCCGCCACCTCGGCTCCTCGCTCACCGACACCACCTACGTCTTCGACGAACCCACCGTCGGCCTGCACCCCCACGACATCCAGCGCATGAACAACCTGCTGCTACGACTGCGGGACAAGGGCAACACAGTGCTCGTCGTCGAACACAAGCCGGAAACAATCGCCATCGCCGACCACGTCGTCGACCTCGGACCCGGCGCCGGCACCGCCGGCGGCACCGTCTGCTACGAAGGCACCCTCGCCGGGCTACGAACCAGCGGCACCCTCACCGGCCGCCACCTCGACGACCGCGCCACCCTCAAACCGACCGTGCGCACCCCCACCGGCCAGCTCCCGATCCGCGGCGCGACCACCCATAACCTGCACGACGTCAACGTCGACATCCCCCTCGGCGTACTCGTCGTCGTCACCGGCGTCGCCGGCTCCGGCAAAAGCTCCCTCATCCACGGATCGATCCCCGCCGGCGCGGACGTCGTCTCGATCGACCAGACCGCCATCCGCGGCTCACGACGCAGCAACCCCGCCACCTACACCGGACTGCTCGACCCGATCCGCAAGGCATTCGCGAAAGCCAACGGTGTCAAGCCCGCACTGTTCAGCGCCAACTCCGAAGGCGCCTGCCCCACCTGCAACGGTGCCGGCGTCATCTACACCGACCTGGCGATGATGGCCGGCGTCGCCAGCACCTGCGAAGAATGCGACGGAAAACGGTTCGAAGCCTCCGTGCTCAACCACCACCTCGGCAGCCGCGACATCAGCGAAGTCCTCGCCATGTCCGTCACCGACGCCCAGGAGTTCTTCGGCACCGGCGAGGCACGCACACCCGCCGCACACGCCATCCTCAACCGGCTCGCCGACGTCGGACTCGGCTACCTCACCATCGGCCAGCCACTCACCACCCTCTCCGGCGGCGAACGGCAACGACTCAGACTCGCCACCCACATGGCCGACAGGGGCGGCACCTACATCCTCGACGAACCCACCACCGGCCTGCACCTCGCCGACGTCGAACAACTCCTCGGCCTGCTCGACCGGCTCGTCGACTCCGGCAAGTCCGTCATCGTCATCGAACACCACCAGGCCGTCATGGCCCACGCCGACTGGATCATCGACCTCGGCCCCGGCGCCGGCCACGACGGCGGCCGGATCGTCTTCGAAGGCACACCCGCCGACCTCGCCGCCGCCCGCTCCACCCTCACCGGCGAACACCTCGCCGCCTACATCGGCACCTGACCAAACACCGCCCAGCAGGCGGGGCCCCGGCGGCACGTGGAGGTCGAACGGGGCCGAACACCCCTCCCTAAACCGCGCCGATAATGCACATTATGTTAAGCAGGCCCACGCCCGACCGGGAGGACCGATCATGGCCGTGGACGAAGGCCGCGGCGGCCTTCGTCCACGCGCGAGGCGGCCCCGGAGGGACACGGCGAAGGCGATCATAGCGACACTCGAAGCCCGTTTCATGATCGATAACCCCTCTCAATCGAAGGTTTTTCGTTGAAGAGGAAGGTTTTTGATCAATTGTGCATTTGGTTGTTTTCTTGATCGTTTGTGCAGGGCCCGCGCGTCAACACTGTTGACTATCTTGAGAGTCTGGTGGGACGTGGAGCGAACCGGTGGCGATCGTGGCCTACTGCAACGCCACCTCCTCGGCCCGGCTGGCGGCGCTGTACCCGCAGGCCGTGCTCGTCGTGGTCGTGGTCGTCTGCGTCACCAGTGGCGCCGCGGAGCCGGGCCGCCTCTCCCCCACCCGGCCGCGACGGCCCGGCGGGGCCGGCATCGCCCAGCCTGTGGCCCGGTCTCCCGCAGGCCGCCGGCCTGCTGTTCTTCGCCTTCGCCGGCTATGCGCGCATCGCGACGCTCAGCTTCGACGAGGGTGTCGGCTGGCTGCGCCGGCAGCGGGTGCTGCTGCCGGGGATCACGGTGCTGACCCGGCTGGTCAACACCGTCCGCGAGGCGGCGGCGGGCAGGATGCACGCCACGCTTGCTGAGGCGGTCGCCGCGGCTGATCCGATGCTGCCGGGCGTGCTGGTTGGTGCGTTGACGGTGCCGCCGGGCGGGCGGGTGTCGCGGTTGGAGGAGTGGCGGCGCGCGCCGACCCGGGCGTCGGGATCGGCGCTGGTCAAGGCGTTGGACCGGGCGGCTGATCTGGCCGGGCTCGGGGTACGGCGGGTGGACTGCTCGGTGGTGCCGGCGAACCGGCTGGCCTCGCTGGCCCGGTACGGGCTGGCGAGCAAGGCGCCGAGCCTGGCGGAGCTGGCCGAGCCGCGGCGGACCGCGACACTGCTGGCGGTGGCGCGGCATCTGGACGCGGTCGTGGTCGACGACGCGCTGGATCTGTTCGCGTTGCTGATGGCCACGAAGCTGATCAACCCGTCGCGGCAGGCGTCGAACGCCGAACGGCTGGGCTGGCTGCCCCGCCTGGAGCAGGCATCGCGGGTGCTGGCGCTGGCCGGCCGCGCCCGGGTGGACGTTCTCGACGCGGCAGCGACCCGCGGCCGGAATGTGGACGTCGCGGCGGCCTGGGCGGCGGTGGAGGCGGTGGCGCCGCGGGAGCGGGTCGCCCGGCGCGATCGCCGTCGTCGAGGAGCTCGTGCCGGACGACGACGGCTCGGCGGACGCGGCGATGCGGGTCGCGCTCGCCGAGCGGTACCGCACGGTCCGCCCGTTCCTGCCGCTGCTGGGCGAGTCATCGCTGGCCGCCGCCGCGGCAGGCCAGCCGGTGCTGGAGGCGGTGCGCGCGCTGCCAGGCCTCGCGGCCCGGCGGGTCAAGGCCAAGCCGCTGACGGCGCAGGAGATCGACGGCGACCTGGTGCCGCCGATGTGGCGACGTGCGGTCTACGCCAACCCGGACCTGCCCGACGGGGCGATCGACCGCGACGCCTATGTGATCTGCGTGCTGGAGCAGCTGCACCGGGCGCTGCGGGTCCGCGACGTCTACGCCGTGCCGTCCCACCGGTGGGGCGACCCGCGGGCCCGGTTGTTGGCCGGGACGGCGACAGCCGCATGCGGCTCGCGGTCGAACGCCTCGAAGCGCTGGAGATTCCAGCGAGCCTGGAGGCGCTGCGTGCGCGGACGGCGGCGATGCTGCCCCGCGTCGACCTGCCCGAGCTGCTGCTGGAAGTCCACTCCTGGACCGGGTTCCTCGACGCCTACGTCCACGTCTCCGGAGCGGCCGCGCGGATACGGGACCTCCCGCTCTCGGCCTCGGCGCTGCTGGTCGCCGAGGCCTGCAACGTGGGCCTGACCCCGGTGATGAATCCGAACGACGAGGCGCTCACCCGCGGGCGGCTCTCGCACGTGGACCAGAACTACCTGCGGGCCGAGACCCACACGGCGGCGAACGCCGCCCTCATCGATGCGCAGAGCCGGATCCCGATCGTCGCGGTGTGGGGCGGCGGTTTGCTCGCCTCCGTCGACGGGCTGCGGTTCGTCGTCCCGGTCCGCACCCTCAACGCGGGGCCGTCACCGAAGTACTTCGGCTACAAGCGGGGCCTGACCTGGCTGAACGCGGTCAACGACCAGGTCGCCGGATCGGCGCGAAGGTCGTGCCCGGCACGCCCCGCGACAGCCTGCACATCCTCGACGTGCTGCTCAACCTCGACGCCGGCCCGAAACCCGAGGTCGTCGCGACCGACGAGGCGTCCTACTCCGACCTGGTCTTCGGCGTGTTCCGGCTGCTGGGCTACCGGTTCTCCCCGCGGATCGCCGACATTGGCGACACCCGCTGCTGGCGGGCCACCTGGCCCGGCGACCCCGCCGGCGACTACGGGCCGCTGAACGCGATCGCCCGCAACAAGGTCAACCTGCGCCGGATCCTCGACCACTGGGCCGACCTGCTGCGCGTCGCAGGCTCCCTGGTCACCGGGCAGGTCCGCGCCTACGACGTGCTGCGGATGCTCGGCCGCGACGGCCACCCCACCCCGCTGGGGCAGGCCTTCGCCCTCCCCACCGCCCCAAGGAATCGGTCTGCGGCCCTTGCGCAGCCCCGAGGATGAGCCCGACGAGGAGACAGGTCCATGAGCCAGCAGCAGGAACCGTCCGGCTTCGCCGCGGTGACTGGTCGGTGACAGCCATTAGCTGTCGGTGCAGGTAGGCCAGTACTCGGCCGCCCACTGCGCCCAGTCCAGCCAGCCGGGCGGTGGGCCAGGGATCTCGCCGCCGTCGAGCTCGGCGGCGTCCGGTACCTGGAACTGCTCACGCCATCGGTCCACGTCGGCGGCGCTCATCGGGAACGTCTGGTGCGGTGCCGTGGCCTGGCGGTGTGCGATCCGGGCGAGCTGGGTGTCGGTGTCCACGGGAAGGTAGACCACCTGGCTGGCGGCCCCAGCCGACCGTGCCAGCCAGCGCAGCGCCGAGCGTTCGTCGCGGCCCCACAGCCCGTAGTCGAGCATGACGCTGGCCCCCAGCCGCAGCGCCTGCAGGGCGATCGCGAGAAGCCGCCCCCCGAGGGCCGCGCCATGTTCGGCATGCTCTCCGTGCTCGCCGAGTACCAGCGCGAGCTCATCGTCGCCAACACCCGCGACGGCCTCGCCGCCGCCCGTGCCCGCGGCCGCGCCGGCGGCCGCCGACCCCGCCTCACCACCGACCAGGCCGCGCTCGCCCAGCAGCTCTACGACGCCGGCCAGCACACCGTCAGCAAGATCGCCGACATGTTCGGCGTCCCCCCGCTCCACCGTCTACGGGCACCTCGACCCCGCCAGCATCGGCAAGCGACCGGCCATCGCTGGCGCGACACGAGACGGTGCGGCGTGAGCGCAGACTTGGTAAGTCGGCAGACCCGCAACCTGTTCCGGAGCCTCATGACCGACAGCACGTACGGGGAGATCGACAGGGCGTTCCAGGACGAGGGCTTCGCCCCGAGCACCACCTGCACCTACGAGGACAGCAGCGTGCGGCGCACCCGGACCCAGGAGTACCTCGAAGCCGTCGACTGGACAGACCCCCACCACGTCATCCGGGTGCTCCGCGTCTTTGAGTGGCTGCTCCACGGCTTCGAAGCCCCCTACACGGACAGGTTCCTCAACTCCCTGTGCCGCGACGGGTACCTCATCGACAAGGACACCGGCCACATCACCCCCGCGGGCCCCCGCTTGACCGTCGACTCGCTCGCGAACCTCAAAGACCCCTCGGCGATCCGGGAGCACCTCGACCGCATCCAACGAGCGGTTATCGACGACCCAGCCCAGGCCATCGGCAGCGCGAAGGAACTCGTCGAGAGCACCGCCAAAGTCGTTCTGACCGAACTCGGACGGCCTATCAACGAAAAGGCGAAACTGCCCGCACTCGCGCGGGAAGCGCAGGAAGCACTCGGACTACACCCGTCCTCGCTTGTCCCAGGGCCCGATAGCAGCGACCCCGTCAAGAAGATCCTCGGCTCGGTCTCCGGCATCGTCGACGGCCTCGCGGAACTACGCAACAAGGGCTACGGGACCGGCCACGGCCCGCACCGGCCTCCGAGCCCGTCACGCCCACCTCGCCGTCAACGCATCTCTTACCTGGTGACAGCTCGTCCTCGACACCCTCGCCGACCCCGAAGCTCCCTGACGCAAGTCCCCTTGATCATCGCTAGCGCCAACGACGGTACGGATCCTCCTCGACCCCCGAGGTAGGGAGGGTGGGGTCAGTAGTCGACGGTGACGCGGTCGAGGGCGGCTTGGAGGTCGTTCTCGGTGGGCAGGGTGTAGATCCGGGCGGTGTCGGTGCGGGCGTGGCCGAGGAGTTCGGCAACGATGACGAGGTCGGCGCCGTCGCGGACGAGGTTGGTGGCGAAGGTATGCCGCAGGACGTGGGCGGTGGTCTTCTCGTCGGGGCCGGCTGCGGCGGCGATGGTGGTGTGGGCGCCGGCGGTGGACAGCCGGCCGCCCTGCTGGTTGAGGAACAGCACGGACCCGGGTCCCGGGCCTCGTACCGGGCATCAAGGGTTCGACTTCGCCCCGTTGATCTTGATGTTGGGTCGCACATCCCGAAAGTGTTTTTGGGAGTCTGGGACGGTGACCGAACCCCTCATGACTTCCCCCGATGTTCCGCCCGTGTCCGCGCAAGATGACACCGAGGACGTTGAGCTGCCCGGTGGCCCGGACTTCGGCCGTTTCGTGGACAACCTGCGTCACCTGCTCGACGTCGTCGCCGGTGTTCGGCCGCCGTCCGAGGTGGTGACACAGGTCGCCGATCAGTTCGCGCAGATCAGCGCGCAGTTGGCACCGTTCACCGTCCCGGAGTCCGCGAGGCCGACCGGGCTCCGTCTGGACCTCCCCGGCCGCGGTCAGACGATGGCACCCGCCCTGATCTGGGATGTCCGCGACAGCGAGCGGGCCTCGGGCCGGGTGACGTTCGGACGGCACTATCTCACCGTGAACGGGGCGGTCCACGGCGGCGCCCTACCACTGGCGTTCGACGAGGCGCTGGCCATGCTGGCCAACATGGGGCGGCCCTTCGCCCGGTCGGTGTACCTGAACGTCACCTTCCGCTCGCTGACCCGTGTCGACGTGCCGCTGCGCCTGGACGCGACGGTCGACCGCGTCGAGGGCCGCAAACTCTTTCTCACCGGTCGCCTGTTCGACGGCGACACGTTGTGCGCCGACGCCGAAAGCCTGTTCATCCAGCTCAGACCAGCTCAGCCCTGAGCGACCAGCGGACAGGCGGCGGAACAGTTCCATGCCGGCCCGGGCCAGTCCGGGCTCGAGTGCGTGAAGAACCGGAAGAGCTCCTCCCGGCCGATCTCCGGGAACTTCCGCAGCGCCTCCAGCTCCTGGTCCGCGAACACCCGCGTAGCCCCAGCAACCTCCCGCTGGAGCCCCCAAGGTCCCAGCTCGGGAACCTATCGAGCCATATCCGCCCGATTTTCGGCGGATGCCACGGCGACCCCCAAACGCTCACCTCAGTCGTGCACGCGAGTTCGGACATTCACCAGTTCGTCTGCCGCTGTCGCCGGTAGCGGCCCGGGGGGATGCCGTACTCTCGTTTGAACGCCTTGGCGAATGCGTACTCCGAGCCGTAGCCGCTGCGTTCGGCGACGGTCGGGAGCAGGGCGTCGGTTCCGCGCAGCAGCCGGGCCGCGGTCGTCATCCGCCACCAGGTGAGGTACGCCAGGGGTGGTTGGCCGACGACGGTGGTGAACCGCTTGGCGAAGGCGGCGCGCGACACGCCGGCCCGGGTCGCCAGTTCTTCGACGGTCCAGGAGTGTTCGGGGCGTTGGTGGATGTGGTGCAGCGCGGTGGCGATGGCCGGGTCGGTGAGGGCGGCGGCCCAGCCGGTGGCGGTGTGGCCGGACTGCTCGTTGACCCAGGCCCGCAGGACGTACAGCAGCAGCATGTCGACGAGCGGGGCCAGGATCGCCTCGGTGCCGACGCGCGGGCACTGCAGTTCGTCGCCGATGAGGTCGACGGTGGCGCGGAGTGCGGAGTGGTGCCCGGCCCGGGCGGGCAGGTGGACCGTCGGCGGCAGGTTGGCCAGGAGCGGATGCGTGCGGATGTCATCGAAGCTGTAGCAGACGCAGAGCATTTCCGTGGCGGCGCCCGGTCCGGGGATGTTGAGCTCGGTGATGAGGGATGCGTCGTCGCGGGCGGGGCGGAAGTCGATGAGCGGGCTGCCGGGCCGGTCCGCCAGCACATGCCCGTGCCCCGGGGCGGTGAACAGCACGTCGCCGACGCCGAGCGTCAACGGCGCGCCGTGCGGGGGGATCAGATGGCACGTGCCCTGGAGAACGACGTGGCAGCAGGCCGAGTTGTTGGCCGGGAACTGCACCCCCCACGGTGCCCAGCACTTGGTGCGCCCTGCATACGGCCGCCCCACGCGCATGGCTGCGAGCACATCGCCGAGTACGTCCATGTCGCTACCCTAGTGCAGCTTGATCAGACGCTCAGACAATAAATGCAGACGGCAGGATATTCAGCGTCCAGTTCCGGAGCTCTACGGTGAGTGACTACCGATGAGTCACCCACCGTTTCCGGAGGAGGACCTGTGTCTGCCCTGCCCCACCGACAGTCCGGCTCGGCCACCATGACGGCCGACGCAAGCCACGCCACGGCTTCATTCGCCGCCCCGGCCACCAGCAGTTGGACGGCGGCCTGGACCACCTCGCCGCAGCGTCCGGGGGCCGGCTTTGCCCCGAACTGGTCCGAGTGGGGTTTTGCGCACCAGACCGTCCGCCAGGTGGTCCGGCTCAGCGTTGGCGGCGACACCGTCCGGGTCCGACTGTCGAACGCCTACGGGACCGCTCCGCTCACGATCGCCGGAGCCACGATCGCCCTCAGTACGGGCGGCGCCGCCGTCCGGGCGGACAGTCTGCGCCACCTCACCGTCCACGGCACGCAGACGTTCACCGTCCCGGCCGGTGCCGAATACGCCAGCGACCCAGTGCCCTTCAAGACGGCGGGCCTGGAACCGGTGACCGTCAGCCTGTACCTGGCCGCGCCGACCGGACCGGCGACGTACCACGCCCAGGCCATGGCGACCAGCTACCGCTGCGCCGGGGACCAGCGGGCTGAGGCCGACGGCACGGTGTTCACCGAGACCTCACAGTCCTGGTACTACCTGAGCGGGCTGGACGTGACCGGCGGCCCGGCGCGCCCTCCCGGCATCGTCCTGTTCGGCGACTCCCTCACCGACGGTACGGGAAGCAGCCCGGACGCCAACCGCCGTTTCCCGGACGCACTCGCCGAACGGCTGGCCGCGGCGGGTCGGCCGCGCGCCGTGCTGAACCAGGGCATCGGCGGCAACCGGGTGACGGTCGACTCCGGATGGCTCGGTGTCAGCGCGACGTCCCGGTTCCGGCGTGATGTCCTTGGCCAGCCGGGCGTGGGGACGGTTGTCATCCTGCTCGGCATCAACGACATCGGCATCAGCGAGGTGGCCGAGGCCTCCCCGTTCCCGGTCTTCGCGCCGTACACCGATGTCTCCGCCGACGAGATCATCGCCGGGTATCGCGACATGATCCAACAGGGCCGCGCCGCCGGCCTGCGAGTTGTCGGAGCCACCGTGATGCCCGCCAAACCGTCGGCGTTCTCCACCACACGCAGCGAGGCCAAACGCACTGCCATCAACACCTGGATCCGCACCTCGGGCGAGTACGACGCCGTCCTCGACCTCGACCGCGCGCTGGTCTCCTCCTCCGCCCCGGACAGGCTCAAACCAGCCTTCGACTCCGGTGACCACCTCCACCTCAACGACACCGGATACCGGGCCATGGCCGACGCCGTCGACCTCGCCGCCCTCGGCTGAGCACCACATAAACCGCTTTCGCCCGTCACCTATCAAAGGGATCTCGATGCCACTCCACGTCGTTGTCGGCACCAGCGCCTCCGGAATCGCCACCGCGCGCCTGCTCGCCGAGTCCGGTGACCGCGTCCGCATACTCAGCCGACGCGGCGGTGGGCCCGAGCATCCGCTGATCGAGCGGATCGCCGCAGACGCCCGCGACGCCGACCGCCTGACCACGCTGACCGACGGTGGCACGACCCTGTTCAACTGCGCCACACCGGCCTACAACATGCTGCCGGTGGAGACGCCGGCGCTGGCCACCGCACTGCTCAGCGCGGCCGAGCGCACCGGCGCCGGGTACATCAACCTGAGCAACACCTACGGGTATGGACCCGCTGACGCACCCCTGACCGAGGACCGTCCCATGGCGCCGACCACCATCAAGGGACGGGTCCGGGCGCAGATGTGGGAGGACGCCCTCACCGCCCACCGCGAGGGCCGGATCCGATTCGCCGAGGTGCGGCCCGGCGACTTCATCGGACCTGGCCAACTGTCGGTGTTCAATCTGCTGATCGCACCGTCGGTGCTGGCCGGCAAGACCGTCGCCGTTCCGGCGGACCTGGACGCACCGCACAGCTGGGCCTACCCCGGCGATGTCGCACGCACGCTCGTCACCCTCAGCCGGGACGAGCGGGCGTGGGGGAGGGCCTGGCATGTGCCTCCCATCTCCGACGTCTCGGTACGCCAGGTGGCCACGCGGTTCGCCGAACTGACCGGTGCGCCCGCACCGCACCTGGTCAGCATGTCGCCGCTGGACCTGCACAACGCTGGCCTGGCCGATCCGATCGTCGCGCAGATGTGGGAAATGCAGTACCAGTACCAGCGGCCCTGCCTCCTGGACGCCTCCCTGACCGCGCAGACCTTCGACCTCATTCCTACCCCGCTCGACGAGGTTCTCCTGGAAACCGCCCAGGCGTTCACCAGCAGCACCTAGGGCGAGATGTGCCCGCATCCTCTGAGGCGTTCGTCCGCCGGCTGGCGTCGTGGGTGGCGCCGGGCGGCATGCTCCTCGTCGTCGGCCATCAGATGACGTCGTCGACGAGCCTGTTCCGGTCACGGTGCACGTCGGCGTGTGGTTCCGGCTGCTGCGCACCCTGCTGGAAGAGCTCACCATCGCGCCCTCGCAGGTCGACACCCGCTCCCACGCCTTACTCGAGCGCGTCTGGCAGGCCACCGGGCGTCCCGGGCGCGCGGGCCTGAACGTGTGGCGCCCGTACGAACAGCTCGCCTGGGTGCTCCAGGAAGCGATGCTGCACGCCGCTGCGGTCACGCTGCGCCTGGTCGCCGACCGGCGCATCACCCCGCGGGGAACCATCGTGGGGCACGATCCGTCGGACCGTCAGCCCGAGCCAGGGGCCGGCAAGACCGGCCCGTGAGACGCCGATGGCCTGGTGAGGGTCCAGGAGGGGTTGAGGCGACGGCCTCCGCTGCGCTGATGGTCAGCGTTCAGGCGACGCGAGTGTCATACTCCTCTCGATTGGCGAGCACCTCGCCCATGTGCGCCTCGGCCCAATCCTTGATGCCGTGCACCACGTGGTGGAGCGAGAGACCCAGGTCGGTCAGCTCGTATGTGACGGTGACCGGCACGGTCGCCGTCACGGTGCGGGTGACAAGGCCGTCGCGCTCGAGGGAGCGCAGCGTCTGGGTGAGCATCTTCTGGCTGACCCCGGCCAGCCGGCGGGCCAACTCCGAGTAGCGCATCGCTCGCGGCTCGCCGACACGGTTGCTGCCAGGGGCGTGCGGGCCGTCGCTGCCGAGAGCCGCCAGGACCAGCGTCACCCACTTGTCGGAGATCCTGTCGAGTAGCTGGCGGCTGGGGCAGCGTGCCAGGAACGCGTCGTAGTCCGCCTGCGCCTGTGCGCGCTTCTGGGCTGCCGTCAGTGTTGGCATCGACTGTTCCTTCCTACCGGGCGGTGCCCTACGCACTCTGAGGTGCGTACTTCCTAGTGGAGAGTTACCCACCAATAGTGATGTGGGATGACCGCCGAACACAAGCCCACAGGGAGCGAACCCATGAGCATGTCCACCTTCCGCACCGCCGTCGTGCGCACCCCGGGCGGACCCGGCTCGATCGAGATCATTGACGTTCCCGTTGCCGAGCCCGGGCCCGGCGAGGTCCGGGTCGAGATCGCCGCTGCGCCGGTCAACCCCGTCGACATCGGGGTCGCGGGTGGCTTCTTCCACACCATGGGGCTGATCAATCAGCCGGAGCGTACCGGCCTGGGTTGGGACTTCGCCGGCATCGTCGTAGCCACCGGCCGCGGCGTGGATCTGGCCGTCGGTACCCGGGTCGCCGGTCTGGTGGTTGGGTTCGACCGCGACTTCGGCACCTACGCCGAGCAGCTCGTCGTGCCGGCCGCCGACCTCGCCGTCGTGCCCGACGGGCTGGACCTGGTCGCGGCGGCGACGGTGCCGCTCAATGGGCTGGCTGCGGCGCAGATCGTCGACCTGCTCGGCGACGCGCCCACCGGCGGTAACCGGCTGCTGGTGATCGGGGCGGCCGGCGCGGCCGGGGGGTACGTCGCCTCGCTCGCGCAGGACCGCGGCTGGCGGGTGACCGGCCTGGCCCGAGCCGAGGACGAGGAGTTCGTCCGCAGCCTCGGCGCCGGCTTCACCACGCGAGCCGAGTCGGGCTGGGACGCGGTCGCCGACGGTGCTGCACTGCAGGAGCAGGGTCTCGCCTTGGTCCGTGACGGCGGGGCGTTCGTCGGCGTCCGGCCGAACGCCGTGCCGGCCACGGAGCGCGGGATCACCGTAGCCGCCGTGGTAACGCACCCCGACGGCCCGCGATTGGGCGACCTGCTCGCCCGCACCGCGTCAGGCGAACTACCGGCCCGAGTGCACACGGTCGTGCCGCTGGACCAGGTCGCCGACGCCCACCGGGCCATGGCGAAGGGCGGGGTGCGCGGTCGCTACGTCCTCCAGCCCTGACCAGCAACATCCAGTACGCTGTCCCTCGCTGCCCTCGGCGTCGTCGTGGGATTCTCCGTCTCCCGGCAGCATGCCGCTGGGATGCTATCCATGGCTTTCCGACCATCACTATGGGCGACCTGCGACGCCGTGGCATCGGCTTCACTTTGTTACAAGAGAACGACACCACCGACCCGCCACGGCCATTCGGGATCACCGCAGGTCAGGCACATCCGCCCGATTTTCGGCGGACACTACGGCGACCCCCAACCTCGACAGCCTGCAGCCTGACCGGACACCATCAGCCCTCCTGGTCGTCCCCGGGACGACCAGGAGCGGGCACCGCCTGGAACCCGGACCGATCTCGACCCTCCTGGCTCCGTGGCTGGCCGTCACGGTCGAACACATCGGGTCCACCTCCATCGCCGGCATGCCTGCCAAGCCCGTCGTCGACGTTCTCGCCCCCGTGCGGTCGCTCGATGAGGCGCGGGCCGCGGTGCCGGTGCTGGAAGCCGACGGCTGGCTGTTCTGGCCGGATGACCCGTGCCGGCACTACCAGCTGTGGTTCCTACGTCCGCGACCCGACGCCCGCACCCACCATCTGCACGTGGCCGAGCACGGCCACCCCACGCCACAGCGCTGCCGGCGTTCCGGGATGCGCTGCGCGCCGACCCCAGCCTGCGCGACGACTACGCGGACCTCAAGAGGCGCCTCGCCGGTGAGCATCGGGACAACCGCAACGCCTACACCAACGCCAGGAGCGACTTCGTCGAACAGGTCCTGCGCAGCGCGGGCATACAGCCGCTGCCACGCGACCTCCTGCCCGAGTAGAACCCGCCCCGCCAGTCCCAGTGCCAGCACCTAACTGTTAGTAACGGTCAAGGGCTGTGATCTGGCGAATACAGGCCACTTGAACACGCGACTCTGCCAGTCTCGACCCCCGACCAGGCCACACCGGCGGTCACACAGAACGGAACACCGGGGCTGAAACCAGGTGTTCACCGGTCGACAAAACCGGGTCCCTACTCCTTGATAAGGAGCCACGGGTCGAAGGTGGCGCGGGTGCCGTCCATCGTGAGAACCAGCGAGTACTGCTGGTAACCGGTCGTTCCGCGGGCCTCGACCCGGCCCTCCCAGTAGTCGCCGTCCGGCGTGCTGACCAGCTTCGGCACGCAGGTGCCGTCGTTGATGATCTGGCCGGTGAACTCGGCGATCTGCACGTCGTTCGACGGCGACACGGGCACGACGTTCCAGGCGACGAGCTGCCCGTCACGACAGGCGGTGCTCAGCCCCTCCTGGCCCTCGCCGCTGGAGCCGAAGTGCTTGTTCGTGTCGACGAGGTAGACATTGTCGCCCAGCGAGCCGGCGAGCGCACCCTCGACATCGACGACAACGAGAATATTGACCGTCTTCACGGTTCCTCCGCGCAGTGTGGGAATGTGAACGGAACGACGCTCGCGCGATAATGATGAATCTTTTGTTTCGCGCCCTTGTTCCTTCCAGAGGGAAGGGTAGCACGATGGTGCCAGACGTCGAAGGAAGTTCTCCGTATCGGGGCGACCGGCGTACGGGAACGGCCCCACGGCATTCGAGGGCCGGTAACAGGATGTAAAGCGGCGGGGTGAGGGAACCGGGACTCGTGAAAGTCGCGCCGCGCGCCGATGCTGGTCAGCGGATATTGACGAGCCGGAAGGTGAAGCCTTCGACGGGATCCCGGGGCCCCTCGACGGCCCCCTCCCTCACCCTCGGTCACGCCCGGCGGCCGAGGCGAAGTGACCGGACATGCAAGAGGTAGGGCGCGGCCGGGTGAGGCGGTGGCGTTCGGCCTGGTAGGCGGCCCAGGCCCGTTCACCCTGGTCTGTGGAGCGCCATGGGGTGCCGGTGCGCTCGCAGAACTCCCGGAAATCCAGATCCGGTTCGGCCATCCGCCGGCGGTGCTCGGCCCGCGGGTCGTCACCGACCGCGGCGGCCTGCAGATCGTCGACGCGGCGGGCGCGGGCGAACTCCTCCACGTCGTAGGCCACGCGGCGCAGAATCGCCGCGACCCGGGGCAGCCCGACCACGACCATGCAGGTGTCGGGCCAGTCGCCCTCCGGGCGGATGCTGGCCGCCGGCGGATACGACTCGCCGTCCAGGTGATCGAGCCAGTCGGCGCAGCGACGGATCCAGCCGACCTCGTCGTCGAGCCGGTCGGCGACCTGCTCCCGGCCGGACAGCTCCTCGTCGTCGCTGCCGGCCGGGTCTTCCGGCGCGGGCCAGCCGGCGGCCCGCAACCCGCCGAGCTCGGCGGCCAGAGCGTCCACGTCGGTGCCGGTGGTCAGCTGATGCACCCGGGTCGCCGACAGCCCCGCCGCCTGCGCGACCTTGCGTACCGACACCCCCGCGGCGCGGGCGGACGCCAACGCCCAGGCGCGTTCCCGCTCGGCCTGCTCCAACCGCCACGCCGCGCGACGCACCCGGGCCAGGACCCGCCGCTCCCGACGGAACCGCGCCCACCAGTCATCCCGCACCCGCGCAGCCTCACACGCCCCTGTTCAGGGAACTGAACGCCATACCGCTGTTCCCTGCCCCGTTCCTCCCCGGACCCCGTCCTGCAGAGCGTCGACGATCTGCTGCTGCCGGCGGCGCCGGTCCGCAGGATCTGGTTGATGTGGGTGGTCACGGGGCTCCTTGGGGCTGTGGGGCCAGTCTGGCGGGGGTAGCGGGTGTGAGCCTGCCGCGCTCGCGCACGGTGACCCCCGCCCCGCCCGTCCCCGTCGACATCATCGGTCTCTGACAGGGGAGCCTGGACAGCCATCGGAAGGGGATACGACCCCGCTGAGCTGGGCGTTTATCTGCCGACTCCCCCTCCGTCTTCGTCGGAACCCGTAACGGAGCCCGTAACGGCGCCGGGGATTTGATCGTTTACCTGCATGGGTGGAGGGGGTCTCTCGCCGGCGAGCCGGATCCCGCCTGTAGGAATCGGATGAGGATGGCCACTCCGAGCAGGTAGGTCACGGTAGTTGGCCAGCGCAGGCGCGCCGACCGCTGTCGTTGTTGGCCAGGGCTGGGGGTGGGGCGCGCCGCACTCGTCGGAGCCCCTCGTGGTCCGCCGACGCCGCCGGACCATCTGCCAGGCCGACCCGGCACCGTGCGAAACCAGTTCGGCAGCCCGCAGGGTGAGCCTGTGTAGGTCACGCCCTTACGTTCGGTCGGCTGGTTGGAGGTAGGCGCTGATTTGTTGCGCCCCATTGCCTGTCTCGAGCCAGGTGGGGAAGTCGAGTAGTCCCGGGTACTGTTCGCGCAGAGCGCGGATGTCGGCGCGTGGGGGCTTCAGGCTGTAGAGGCGTTCGAGCGACGCCGCGCGGTCGGGATCGGCTTGACGGATCTCCTCGATCGGTATCTGGCTGTAGCCCACGGTCCGGTCGAGGGCGTTGGAGATCGCGGCGGCGATCTGGGGCACGGTGAGCTCGTCGCCGGCGAGCTCGAATGCCTCGCCGACGAATCGGTCGGGGTCGGCGAAGGCGAGTGCGGTGAACACGCCGATGTCGCGGACCGCGATGAGTTGTTCGACGACGTCCGGTGGCGCCGGGGTCCTGATCGTTCCGTCGGGTTGCAGGCCGCGTCCGGGGCCGGCGTAGTTCTCCATGAACCCGACCGGCCGGATGATCGTGCTCGGTAGTCCGGACTCGACCAGCTCCGCCTCGAGCGTCCGCTTGGGGGCATGCAGTGGGCTGAGACCCAGGTTGGCGCCTAGCGCGGAGGAGTAGACGAGGTGCTTGATTCCCGCGGCGATCGCGGCACCGAGCACGGCGCGCCCCCGGGTCAGCTCACTGTCCGGTCCTAGATCGGGGGTGATCTCGGGCGACATGAACCCCGGCTGGTAGAGGAACAGGCCGTAGACGTCGTCGAGTGCCGCCTTGATCGAACCGAGGTCGTCGAAGTCGCCGGCCACGATCTCAGCGCCGGCCTCGGCCAGGTGTGCGGCTGCCGGACCCTCGGGGTGGCGCACGAGGGCGCGCACGGGCCACCCCCGCTCTAGCAATGCTCTGCTCACGGCCTGTCCTTGGCGGCCGGCCGCGGCGGTGATCAGGATCCGGCCGTGGCGAGGTGTGATCATGCGGTGGCTTCCTCGGGAGGACGGTAGAATCGGGTTGGTAAACCCGCTTCTACGATACGGAATCGTGAACCCGCTTGTCGACTACCTCAAGCAGTCCCTCGGGCCAGCCGCGGTTGCGTGCCGACGCGGCCCGCAACCGCGCACGGGTCCTCGCGGCCGCCGAGGAGCTGTTCGCCGAACAGGGGGCGGACGCCCAGCTCCTTGACATCGCCAGGCGCGCTGGGGTCGGTGCGGGGACCGTGTACAGGCACTTCCCGACCAAGGAGGCACTGTTCGCCGAGGTCGCGGCGGCTCGTCTGAACGATCTTCTCGACGAGGCCGTGGCGCTGGCGGCCGGCCGCGACCCCGGTGAGGCATTCCTCGCGTTCTGGGTGCGCGCGACCCAGCAGGCTTGTCGCAACGCGGCGATCTGTGAGGCCTTCACCTCGAGCACGGGCCAGGAACTGCGTGTCCCCGTCGAGATCCGGGAGCGTTTTCTGCGAACCTTCGCGGACATGCTCTCGGCCGCGCAGAGAGTCGGCGCGATCCGCGCCGACGTCGATGCCGAAGACGGGGTCGCCCTGCTGTCCGCAGCAGTGCTCGCGGACCAGCGCCGTGCGGACAGCGCACAGCCCGGCCGGCTGGCACGGATCATCGCGAACGCCATGCGCCCTGAACCCTCGTAATCACGCCCCGTGATCTGATGCGGGCGAAACCCCGACGTGTACCGGCGAGCCGCTGTACCTCGGCGCCCACCGAGCCACTGTCCGTTCCCGAGGATCATGTCTGGCGATCAAGTCTTGACCTGGGGTTGGACGGCTTCGGATGGGAATACGCGGGGGCCGGTCGGTGTGTCGTGTGGGCCGGGCGGTGGGCGTGTCGAGTTAGTCCCGATAATCATGTCTGGGCTTGTGGTTCTGACCAGGCGTGAGACAGGTGTTCTGGGACGCCAGCGACCTGATTCTCACGGTAGTTGGCCTTTTCGAGGCAGGTCGGTGGTCAGGTCGCGGTCCGGGTATCCTGTCCAAGCCAAAGCGGTGATTTGTTCCCGGAGAATGTCACCATGGCCGGCGTGACGGGCGAAATCCTCGATCAGGAGCAGGTAGACAAACCGCAGGCTGACATCGCCAGCGCGGGGGTGCGCCTTGGTGTCGTCGAGCTCGAAGTCAGCGGCGATCACGCGGGAACGCTCGCTGGCACGCTCAAACTCGGCGATCACGTCGGCCAGCGTTTCGCCGTCGGCGACAACGAAACTGCCGTCGTCACCGGTGGCGTAGCCGTCGCATGCGGACTCGTCCAGGCCGAGCAGGGTGCGTTGGAACCAGATGCGCTCGGCGGTGGCGGCGTGTTTGATCAGCCCGATCGGTGTGGTCAGTGAGACGACCAGGCGCCGCCGTGCGTCGGTCTCGGATAGCCCTCGCGCGGTGTCGATGAGCGCTTGCCGGTTGCGGTCAAGCAAGCTCTCCAACATGAGACGTTCGGGTCCAGTGGTCATTCGGGGCCATATGAACATCAATTGTCCAGCTTTCTGGGTTGAAAGGACATTGACGGATCAGACCATGGGCGCGTACTCGAGCAGCATGAGGGTCGATCGGACAGGGCTCGTCTCGATTGCCAAGGAGAACACCGATGACATCGGCGCCGGAGGCCCGCCGGGGATGTAGGCGCTGCAAACGCTTCTCGGCCCTTGTCAGAGGGTCCTCGGGGAATGCCGTGTCCAGGGCCGAGGACGAGCCGGATCGGTCACAAGGATAACATCCAAGCTATGCGCGTGTCACGTGACTTGTGTCGATCTGTTCCGGCGCGTTATGGGCCGAGGGTATCCCGAAGCTCAGGAGCCTTCCTCGACATCAAGATCGGTTCGGGCTGCTCGGAGTTGACCGTGGACGTGTGCGAGCGCGTCGCGGAGTTGCTGGTTCTCGATGCGTAACGCATCCAGAGCAACGCGGATAAGCCGCCCCTCCAGCACGTCCCGCTTGCCGTCCGCGACCACTTCGACCAGAAGCCGTTCGGCCGCCAAGATCCACCGAATCCGCCAACTAACCCGGACGCTCTGAGGTCAAATCGTCCACGTCAAGATGACGGACTTCAGGTCGATGGCCCTCCGGCTCGTCATCTTCGCCTGAACGGGACACGGGATACCGAGGCGGCGGCCAGCTTCGGCGGGTAGGAGGTCGCTCTCCTGCCAGTGTGCGGAAGCGAACAGGCTGGCGAGGGTGACGCTCTCGGGATAGGCAACGAGCTCGACGCGTGCGTGGGAGGGCCTGTAGGGATCGCCGAACGGGTCGGTGGGTAGGGCCGCGAGGCGGCGGTCCCAGCGGTGACGGAGCTCGGGTGGGCCGTCTGTCTGGAAATACCATCCGCTGGTCAGCTGCGCGGCCTGCAGGTAATCGGTGTCGTGGCCTCGCGGGATACGGCGGTGTCGCTTGTTGGCCTGGAGCACTTCGGGGAGCGCGGTGAGGCCGAGCTGCTCGCCGGTGTTCAGCCAGCGCCGGTGTGTGGGGCAGACACATTCGTGGTCGGCGGTGCGGCGCAGGACGACTCCGTGGGCCCCGCGGCGGGCCGCGCAGAGGCGGCAGGCCAGGCGGACGGGCCGGTTGGGGATGTTGGCGCGTGGATGGCTGGGGGCGTTGGTGCCGACGGTGCGTAGCGCGGGCAGCGCGTGTTGGAGAGTGAGGACGTTCCTGCCTGTCAGGGCCGCGAGTCGGGGCAGCGCTTCGGGCGGCCAGCCGTCGGTGGTGCGGTTGTCGTCGGCGAGGCGGTGCAGGAACGAGCCGATGGTCTCGCCGGACATCGGCGGCGGTGTGATCGGCAGGGCTCGGACCCGGGCCGTCAGGTTCATGGAGGTGGCATCGGCGTGGAGGTCGCCGCCGCGCGGGTTCGTGCCGCGACCCGCCGGTCGGGGCCTGTCATGGCGCGGGTCAGTAGGTTCTCGACGGCCGCGGCGACGGCCCGCTCGTCGGTGTCGTCCTGGCCGCGGGCGGCCAGCAGCGCGCGGGCGTGCCGCCAGGTGAAGTCCGCGAACAGCGCCGACACCGACCCCAGCCGGGTCCACGGAACGGTGATCCAACCGCCCGCCCGGGAGTCGCGGACCCAGACATGGGAGAGGTCGTAGGGATCATGGTGGACCTCCCAGAGACCACCGCGCAGCTCGACGCCTGACGGCTGGCGCCGGTAGGGGCCCAGCTCCGGGCAGTCGTAGGTGCGGTAGTCGATCCGGATCCCATAGTCGTTGATCTTCCGCCATTCCACCGGCAGCAGCTCGACGTAGTCGTCACCGTCCAGGCAGACCGGCAGATAGCCGCACCGGGCCCCACCAGCAGCGCGTAGGTCTCGTTCGGGGACAGCGCCCGCTCGGGCAGGAACGGGGTGCGCAGCCCGTCATGGGGTCGGGTCTGCCAGCAGGCGATGATCCACTCGGCGAACAGGTCGTCGAGCTCGGGCAGGGTCCAGACGGCCTCGACACCGGCGCCCCGCTCGGTAACGTTCGACCCGACATAGCCAGCGACGTGCTGGCAGAACAGTGTGTTGATCGAGGAGAAGGTCCGCTCGACAACGCCCTTGTCGGTCGGGGTCGCCGGCCGCGCTGGCTGCACCGAGACGCCCAGCGTCCGACACGCCGTCAGGAACGTCTCGGAGACGAACACCCTGCCGTGATCGATCACGATCGTCTCCGGGACGATCACCGGTTTCGCCGCGGCGTACTCAAGGCGCGCGTCGATGACGCGCTGGGCGCATCCGAGGACGAGCAGGTCATGGGGGCGGCCGATCCGATCGGGGAGGTGTCCGAACGCACCGGCCGGCTGGTGATCAAAACGTTGGCTGAAGCGGGTGGGGTGGCTGCGCTGTCCGGGACGCACGAGGCGGTCTCGGCGCATCACGGCAACAACTACGCCCCGCTGGTCGAGCGGTACTACCGCTCGCACCGGCCGGCGCTGTTCACCCTGCTCGACGCCGTCATGTTGGAGCCGACGAGCACCGACCGGACGGTCGCCGACGCGGTCACCTTCCTCAAGGCCCACCGCCACGCCCGAGGCGAGTTCATCCCCGACCATGTCGACGGGGTGGTGGTGGATCTGTCGTGCGCCGGGGAGATGTGGCAGAAGGTCCTGCGTGACCGGCGGTATCCCGGCCGGCTGTCCCGGCGGCACTTCGAGGTGTGCGTGTTCACCTACCTCGCCGGCGAGCTGCGATCGGGGGACATCGCGGTGGGCGGGTCGAACTCGTACGCCAACCTGCACAGCTGGCACGGACGGCTCGCAGATCGACACCTGGGAGAACAACCTGCTCGCCGAGACCTCGGTCCGCTACGGCGGGTACGGCGGGATCGCGTTCCGGCATATCTCCGACACCTACATCGCACTGTTCAGCCGGTTCATCCCTTGCGGGGTGTGGGAGGCGGTCTACATCATTGACGGCCTGCTGCACAACGAGTCCGAGGTGACACCGGATGTGGTGCATGCGGATACCCAGGGCCAGTCGTTGCCGGTGTTCGGTCTGGCGACCTTGCTGGGCATCGAGCTGCTGCCCCGGATCCGCAACTGGAAAGACCTGATCTTCTACCGGCCCGACCCGGCGGTCCGCTACGCCCACATCGACGCCCTGTTCGCCGAGCAGAGCATCGACTGGAAGCTGATCGAGCAGCACTGGCCTGACCTGGTGCGCACCGCCATCTCGATCCGGGAGGGCGCGCTGTCGTCGGTGACGCTGTTGCGCCGGCTCGGCCATGACTCCCGTAAAAACCGGCTGTACCGGGCGTTCCGCGAACTCGGCCGCGCTATCCGGCAGGGGGTACCAAGACCTGCGAGAAACGGCCCGGGGGGTTAGAGAAGGTCCTCAAGTCGGGTGGCGACCTGGCGGTAGCGGCTGACCGGAACGAGGTGCACACCGGCGAAGGCGCCGCTGTCGCGCAGCCGTAGCACCTGGTCGCAGGCCGCTTCGACCCCGGCCGCCTGGTCCCGTTCGACCGCTTGGACGAGGTCGTCGGGGATGTCGATGTCGGGGATGGTCGCGGCGAGGCGGCGGGCCATCCCAGCGCTCGCGAGGACCATCACGCCGGCGTAGACCGGCAGTTCGACCGGATGGGCGTCGCGCCAGCGCAGTAGAGCGTCTACCGAGTAGCTGACCTGTACGAACAGGAAGTCGGCCGCTCGTTTCCATGCGGGCAGTGGCCGCACACCGGCGGCGGCTCCGACCCGGAACGCTGGCATGTCGGCGAAGACCGGATCCTCGCTGGCCGCGCGGGCCTCGTCGATCATCGCGCGCACGGTCAGGTCGCTGGTCCGGTTCCCGGCGGTGGGTTTGTCGCCGTGGACGAAGAGGAACTCCTCGACGCCGTAGGCCGCTGCGGTGAGCAGGTCGCGGCGGAAGCCGAGCAGGTTACGGTCGCGGGAGTTCACGCAGGCGATGCTGCGTCCCCCCATCGTCTGCACCTCGTGGGCGACGGCGATGCTCGACACGGTCGCGCGTCCGATGTGGTTGTCGGGGATCAGGAACGCGTCGGTGACGGGGCTCAGGACGCCGATCTGGTGGCGGGCGTGGGTCAGGTCCGGCCGGGTCGGCGGCTCGATCTCGCAGATCAGCTCGAAGCCGCGCGCCGGACGTTCGTGACCCGCCGTGGATTCCTGCATCCGGACAGGATAGGACGCCACGATCCACCGACCACAGCCACACCGCACGGGTGCGCTGCGCCGCTGTAGCGCACCGTAGGGACAGTCTGGGCAGGAGACCCTGACTGCGAAATGTCCGGCTGCGCCGGCGGGCGGAGTCTTTCGTCAACGACCAGACAGGCGAGGCATCGGAACCCGAGCAGACCATGCCACGGCCAGTCCGGGCGAGGATCACCGAGCGGGACAGGGAAACCCCGCCTGAGCTGAAGGACCGGCTGCAGCGCCAACCAGAGCCGTCCGAAGACTGACAACCCCTTGGTCTGGCGCCCCGTTGCCTGTTTCTGGCGTATCTCGGCGGCCCCCCTAGTACGCGGTCGCCAACGCCGCGGCGTGGAGCCTCTCCCCCACCGAAGGCCGTCCGGTGCGCGCCGTTCCGGTCGTCGGACTGCTCGGCTGCCTGCTGCTGGCCTTCAGCCTGCCCGGGACGTCCGTGCTTGGCGGGTCCGCGGTGCTCGTTGCGGCGGCCGGGGATGACGCGACTATCAAGATCATCCTTGACGGGCGGATGCGTCAACACTGTTGACCACGCTGTGGGTTCTACTAAGATCAGGTGTCGTGACGGCACCGGACGAGGATGAGGACGCGCCCCGGTCGGGCGCATCGGCTCCCCCGCAGCGCACGCCTCGGGGCACCCTGTCGAGGGAGGTGCTGCTCGACGCGGCGATGGAGATCGTGCGCATCGGCGGGGCCGACGCGTTCAGCATGCGTGCCCTCGGTGCCCGCCTCGAGGTCGACCCGACCGCCGTCTACCGCCACTTCCGCACCAAGAACGAGCTGCTGGACGCCCTCGCCGACATCCTGATCGCCGGCGACGAGCCGCTGCCGTCGACCGGGGACGCGCGGGTCGACCTGCGGGCGAGCCTGCACCAGCTACGGCGGTCGCTGCTGCGCCACCCGACGATGGCGGGGGTGATCCTGCGCCGCCCGCCGGGCGGGCGGGCGTACTGGGAGCGGGCCAACCACGCGCTCGGCCTGCTGCGCGGGATGGGCCTGAGCCCCGAGCAGGCGACGTCCGCCTACCAGACGCTGCTGTTCTACAGCCTGGGCCATGTGTTGTCCGAGGCGCGCACGCTGGCCGCCGCGGTCGCGCGGGACCGGCGTCCCAGCGCGCCGACGGCGACGTTCAACCCGCCGGCGCACCAGCTGCCCGACCTGGCGGCGGCGGTGCCGTTCCTGCGGGCCGACACGGCCGCGCAGTTCGACGACGGCCTCGACCTGATCATGGGGTCGCTGCCAGGGTGAGCGTCGGTGGGCCGGTCGCCGTCGGCGGAGGCGGCAAACCTCACAATCCCGTCCGGGACGGGCGCGCGCCGGGCCTGCCCCGTCCAGGGCGCCGATCCACTTGCTACGGTGCACTCCGACCAGCCCCGCGCCCAGCCGTCCCCGCTCCGCCGCATCCGCGGCACGGATGCGGACGGTCCCGGGTCGGGTGGGGACGGGTGACGCCGCGGCGTGGCCATGGTCCCCGGCCACGCGGGAGCGTGACGGCACACAGGGGTTCCGGCGCGGCGAGCTGGCCGGCACAGGTCCGGACGGGCACGGATCCGGACAACGGATCGAGGCGGGAGTCGAAAGCGATGGCGGACGAGACGCTCGACGGGTTCCTCGAGGCGCTCGCCTCGGCGGCTCCCGCGCCCGGCGGTGGCGCCGCGGCGGCGGTGCAGGTGGCGCTGGGCGCGGCCCTGGTGAGCATGGTCACCAATCTGACCATCGGTAAGCCGCGGTACGCCGAGCACGAGCCGGTGATGCTCGCCGCCCGCGCCGAGGCGGACCGGCTGCGCGGCGAGGCGCTGGCGCTGGCCGACGCGGACGCGGTGGCGTTCACCGCCGTCACCGACGCCTACCGGCTACCCAAGGAGACCGCCGAGGAGAAGGTGGCACGCAGCGCCGCGATCCAGCGGGCGCTGGTCGGGGCGGCCGACGTGCCGCTGCGCACCGCGGCGGCGGCCGCCGAGGTGGTCGGGCTGTGCCAGCGCATCCTCGACGGCGCGAACGTCAACGTCCTGTCGGACGTGGCCGTCGCCGCCGCCAGCGCGCGGGCGGCTCTCGACTCGGCGGCGATCAACGTGCGGGTGAACCTGGCGTCGATGAGCGACGCCGCCACCCGCGACGCGACCGCCGCCGAGCTGGACAAGTACCTGTCGTCAGTGACCGGCGCGGACGTCGTCGTGCGCGCCGTGGGAGATCGGATCGGGTCATGAGATTGCTGGATGGGCGGTCGATGGCCGCCGACATAGGACGCTCGGTCGTCGACGACGTCGAACGGCTCGCCGCCACCGGGGTCACTCCGACCCTGGCGGTCGTGCTGCCGACGGCGGACGAGGCGGCCCGGTCGTACGTGCGGGTGATCGAGCGCGGCGCCGCCAAGGTCGGGGTGGCCTGCGCCGTCCACGAGCTGACCGGGGACCCGGACGAGCTGACCGCCACCGTGGACCGGCTCGCCGCCGACCCGGCGGTGCACGGGATGATCGTGCAGACGCCGCTACCGGACGGGCTGACCGCCGCCGACGTGGGTGCCCGCATCCCCGTGGGCAAGGACGTCGACGGCATGAACCCGCTGAGCCTGGGCCGGCTCGCCCTCGGCCTGCCCGCGTTCGCGCCGGCGACCGCGGCGGCCGTGCTGGAGATCCTCAACCGGGCCGCGGTGCCGTTGGCCGGCGCCCGGGCGTGTGTGATCGGCCGCAGCTCGGTGGTGGGCAAGCCGGCGGCGCTGCTGCTGCTCGCCGAGGACGCGACGGTGACGGTGTGCCATTCGCGGACGAAGGACCTGGCGACGGTGGCGCATGACGCCGACATCGTCGTGGCCGCGGTCGGCCGGCCGAAGATGGTCGGTGCCGGGCATGTCCGGCCCGGGGCGGTCGTCATCGACGTCGGCACGAACTGGACGGACGCCGGCCTGGTCGGTGACGTCGACGCCGACGCGGTGGCCCCGGTCGCGGGCGCGCTGACCCCGGTTCCCGGCGGGGTGGGGCCGGTGACGACGATGCTGCTGCTGCGCAACACGGTGCGCGCGGCCGGCGGCTGAGCACGTGGGCGGGTGAGCAGGTAGCCGCGGGGAGTTCGGAAGCTGTGGGGAGTTCAGCGGGCGGGGCGCGGTGGCGCGCCGCCCGCTGTGGCCGTTCCGGCGGTGCGCACGCGGTTGCGGCCTTCGCGTTTCGCCTGGTAGAGCGCCGCGTCGGCGCGTTCGAGCAGGTCGGTCAGGATGGCGAGGTCGTCGGTGGCCGGCGCCGCGGCGCGCGGGCCGGGGAACGCCGGTTCCGCGGCGGTGCCGGGCGCGCCGCGACGGGCCGCGTCGGTCCCGTCCGCCGGGCTGGCCGGGCTTGCCTGGTGGGCGAGCGGGTCGGGGCGGGCGGGGCTGGTGCAGGCAACGCCGACCGACACCGTGACGGTCACCTCGGCGCGACCGAGGCGGGTGCTGGCCCCCGCGACCTGGTGGCGGACGCGTTCGGCGATGGCCGCCGCCGCGTCGAGGTCGACCTCGGCGAGCAGCACGACGAACTCCTCCCCGCCGAACCGGCCGACGAGGTCCTGCGGCCGGGTGGCCAGGCGCAGCGCGTCGGCGACGGCGAGCAGCACCGCGTCGCCGTTGAGATGCCCGTACCGGTCGTTGACCTGTTTGAAGTGGTCGACGTCCACGAGCAGCACCGACAGTGGACGTCCCAGCCGGCGGGTCCGGGTGGTCTCGCGCTGGGCGACCTGCCGCCAGTAGGCCATGGTCGCCAGCCGGGTCTTGGGGTCGGTGCGGGCCGCGGTGAGCAGCTCGGCGTGGGCCAGCCCGCGGCGCAGCAGCAGGACGAGCGGGGCGGCGACGACGAGCAGCAGCGGGCTGGCCGCCCACAGGACGGCGAGGATCAGCGCGGCGCCGGTCTCCACCGCGACCGCGACCGCCTGCTCCCGGCCGCCGGACCAGTGACCGGGACGCAGCAGCCGGTCGACGAGCACGTAGACGCCGACCGCCGCGATCAGCGCGGCGAAGGTGTGCGACGAGCCGGCGAGCCGCTCCGCGGACCGCGGGTCCGTCGTGGGTGCGATCAGGTGGTGGACGGCGGCCGCGGCGGCGCCGGCGAGACCGAGCGCGGCGGTGTCGTGCAGCCGGATGCGCGCCGGCGGCGGGGAGCCGCCCCGGCCCGCCGGCCGGCCGAGCCGCCCCGCTCCCCCGGTCGCCAGCCAGAGCGGGACGTGCGCGAGCAGCGCGTACAGCGGGGGCAGCAGCAGCGCGACCGGCAGCGTCCAGGTCGAGGTCATGGGCGGGCCGCTGTCCTGGGGGGCGGCGGTGGCGCCTTCGGCACGCTGCCCGGCGCCGGCCGCGGCGGGGCTGGTGAGCAGCAACCCGGTGACGACGGCCAGCGCGGTGAAGGCGGCGAAGGTCGCGAGCTCGGCGGGCCGTGGCGGGGAGCGGTCGGCGGCGGCGTTCGCGACGAGGACGACGGCGGCGAACAGGAACAGTGCCTCGACCGCGAGGATGCCGATCAGCTCGGCGGGCGGCCGCGGCAGGCCCGCGGCGCCGCCGGGCCGCCGCCACCGCGGCGGGCGCAGGCTCCCACGCGGTGGCGGTGGCACGGGCAGGCGGGGCAGAAACCGCGGGCGGGCGCGCGGGCGCGGCTCGTTGCGGGAGCGGCGCCCGGCGCCGCCACGGCCGGGGGTGCGGCCGGGGGTGTCGTCAGGTCCGGGCAGGGCGGAGGCCGGGCAGGTGGCGTCCCGTAGAA
>NZ_JALKFY010000521.1:0-374 GCF_023242985.1 Frankia sp. Mgl5
TCCTCGGACTGCTCTCGCCTACGCAGGGGCAGGTGGAGCTGTTTGGTCAACCTTTGCCGAAGTTCCGCGACTGGACGAAGATCGGCTATGTGGCTCAGCAGGTGGCCCACGGAGCGGGCGGTTTTCCGGCAACTGTAAGGGAAGTGGTTACCTCCGGTCTGGTCGGAAAGGTAGGTTTGTTCCGCCGTTACCAAGCCAAGCATCGTGAGAAGGTGATCGAGGTTGTCGAGCGGGTGGGACTGACCGAAAAGCTGGATGAACGGATCGGCAGCTTATCCGGCGGGCAGTTGCAGCGGGTGTTTATCGCCCGGGCATTGGTGGCAGATCCTGAGCTGTTGATTTTGGATGAGCCGACCGTAGGGGTGGATCAGGAG
>NZ_JALKFY010000522.1:0-371 GCF_023242985.1 Frankia sp. Mgl5
TCCGAAGCGAGATCTGCTGGCAAAGTCGCCGCCCCAGCCATCCGCTCGCTTGTTGGTGACCGGAGACAAGAACTGATTAATCAGATATCCTTCGGAGCCCATAATCTCTACGGCATCAAAACCGGCTGCTTTTGCCCGCGCCGCTCCGTCGGCAAATGCCTGAATCGTCGCTTCAATTTCGGCCTCACTCAATTCTCTGGGTGCGGTCCGGTTAATTGGCGCTTGCAGCGGGGAAGGTGCTACAGGAACAAGTCCGGTCGCTTCCTTGTAGGCGTAGCGGCCTGCATGAAAAAGCTGCAGCGCGATTTTACCCCCCGCCTTGTGCACGGCCTCAGGGATGGGGCGAATCTGATCAATATGCTCATCTTTGT
>NZ_JALKFY010000523.1:0-369 GCF_023242985.1 Frankia sp. Mgl5
AAAGGAGTAGCTGCCAAGCGTCGGCGGCGAGAGAATCATGCCCGCCGTTCCGCCGGTCAGCGCGTTCCAATGGTTCATGGCGTACAAATTGATCACTTGCGCTGCCAAGGTGGCCATGGCCAGATACAGCCCTTTCAACCGAAGGGAAGGAATTCCGAACAACGCTCCGACCAGTGCTGTGACAATGCCGGCCAGCGGCAGCGAGACCCAGAAGCTAAGCCCTAGCGTCGTGGTCAAAATGGCGGACGTGTAGCCACCGACGCCGAGAAAAGCGCCGACCCCGATGGAGATCTGCCCCGTAAAACCGGTCAAGATATTTAACCCGATCGCGCCGATGGAGGCGATTGCACACAACACGGCCAGACTGGT
>NZ_JALKFY010000524.1:0-368 GCF_023242985.1 Frankia sp. Mgl5
GTACACTCGTTTGCCGAGGCGCAAGAAATGGCAGCAGCTGGTGTTGACTATCTGCTTTACGGACATATCTACGCCAGCGGCTCCAAACCTGATCTGACACCTCGCGGGACGGAAGAGCTGTCAAGAATGACGGAAGCTTTGTCTGTTCCCGTGATCGCCATCGGCGGGATTCTGCCTGCTTTTGTGCGGGATGTGATGGCGACAGGGTGTGCAGGGATTGCCGTGCTCTCTGGAATCACTGCAGCCCAAGATCCGGAAGCGGCAGCCCGCGCGTATCGTCGTGAGCTGGATCAAATCAGTTATACGTAGTGGAGGCAGAAAATGAAATCAATGGAACGGCTGCGAAAAAAACTGGCAGTCTACTTTGT
>NZ_JALKFY010000525.1:0-367 GCF_023242985.1 Frankia sp. Mgl5
CTGCATAATAATGCCGCTAAACAGATTGCAAGCCATCGTGCCCAGTCCCTGACCGAACGACATAAAGATAGCCAGCGCCGTGACCTGCAGCTCGTCTGGAGTGTTTTCCCGCACGTATTGGGCAGCCGCAGCCAGATAAAAGCCGACCGAGAGCCCTTGGATGAAAAACAGCGCGATGATTGAGGTGGTGCTTGGCGATGTGGCGTACCAGAACCAGCGCAACGCGGAAATTATTCCTGCCAGCAGGATCGTCATCTCCAGACCCCAGCGTCGGATCAGATAGGCTGCCATTCTCATGCAGGGCGCTTCACTGCCGGCAAACAGGAAAAAAGCGAGGCCAATTCCCGCCACCGATCCGCCTATATGC
>NZ_JALKFY010000526.1:0-363 GCF_023242985.1 Frankia sp. Mgl5
GGCACCATCACCCTGGGGAACCGGCAGGCCAGCGCGTTCCTCGCCGTCGGCGGCGTGAGCGAGGCGGAGCTGGCGGATGCCGCGCAGCTGTCCTCGCTCGCGGACGAGACCCCCGAGGGGCGTTCCGTCGTGGTGTTCGCGAAGGAACATTACGGTCTGCGTGAGCGCACTCCCGGCGAGCTGGCGCACGCGACGTTCGTGCACTTCACCGCCCAGACCAGGATGTCCGGCGTCGACCTGGCGCCCGAGCCCACGCACGGCGCCGTGCCCGCCGGCGCCGTGCCCGCCAGCGCCGTCGGCGCCCGGCGGGTTCGCAAGGGGGCGGCGAGCGCGGTCACCCGGTGGGTGCGGGAGAACGGCGGG
>NZ_JALKFY010000527.1:0-363 GCF_023242985.1 Frankia sp. Mgl5
GCTCCCCAATCATACGGATGTCTGGCATTGACTACTTTCAGGTAACGCTGGTGCTGCTCCGCCAAGTAAGCGCGAGGAGTTAATATGCGGTCTGCCCGCAGCAATCTGCCGATTTTGTAGGGGCTATGCCCTTCGACCGCCAATCGAAAAATACGCTGTACGATAGGGGCGGTGTTCTCATCCGGAACCAGCTTATGCTTGTTTTGTTCATCCTTGCGGTAGCCGTAGGGAGCAAAGGCTCCGGTGTAATCGCCGTTCAACGCCCGTTGGCGGTAGCCGCTCTTCACCTTCCGGCTCGTGTCGCGGACAAACCATTCATTGAACAGATTGCGCAGCTCCATGAAGTCGTCTTCGCCTTTGGCG
>NZ_JALKFY010000528.1:0-360 GCF_023242985.1 Frankia sp. Mgl5
ATACATATCGGGAGCATGCAAAAGTGTGCCTCGATCGCCGAAGGCAACGACGGACATCGCAATGCTGTGCACCTTTGATACGATCGTGGTTCCTTCCAAGGGATCAACGGCGACATCAACTTCCGGGCCGTCCGCTCCGGGATTGCCCAGCTTCTCTCCTATGTAAAGCATCGGGGCTTCGTCCAATTCACCTTCCCCAATCACCACTGTTCCCCGCATCGCGATGGTATCAAACATCGCACGCATCGCACTGGTAGCAGCGCCATCCGCTTCGTTCTTTTTGCCCCGGCCCAACCACTGGGCGGAAGCAAGTGCGGCTACTTCCGTCACGCGGACAACCTCCAACGCCAACTCTCTTTC
>NZ_JALKFY010000529.1:0-358 GCF_023242985.1 Frankia sp. Mgl5
TGGCGGGATGCTGAAGACGGTGTGCTGGCCGGAAATCCGATTGCCCAAGGCTCCGTCGACAGCACGGTGTCGTTTCGCATGCTGATCGGCCCGCATGAGGAGCAGACCCTGCACTACTGGGTGTGTATCGGTGATTCCTATGACGCCGTCAAAACTGCCAACCAGTACGTGCTGGAGAATGATCCCGACCATTTGCTGAACCGGGTCGGCGTCTACTGGCAGCGCTGGGTGAATAAAGAACCCCTCGATTTTGCCGATCTCCCCCCGAAACTGATCTCTCTCTATAAAAAAAGCCTGCTGATCGTGCGCACACAAATCGACCAGAACGGCGCGATCCTTGCCGCAAACGATTCAGATA
>NZ_JALKFY010000530.1:0-358 GCF_023242985.1 Frankia sp. Mgl5
GATGTTATGATTCAATACATCCGGACGAGCGTCCATTACGGTTTTTAAGGAATCCCAATTACCGAGGAAATCGGGAATCAGCACCTCAACGGTCGCCAATGGAAGCCGGCGGCGAATCGCCCTGATCGTCTCGGCAAAAATCTGCGATCCCCCGTCTGCCAAATCGTCGCGAGCGACAGAAGTAACCACGACGTGTTTTAGCCCCATCTGCTCAGACGCTTCGGCCACGCGTTCCGGTTCCGCCTGATCAAGCTCGGTTGGCAATCCTGTCTTTACTGCGCAAAAACGGCAAGCGCGCGTACATATGTCACCCAAAATCATAAACGTTGCCGTACGGTTTGCCCAGCACTCATGAATG
>NZ_JALKFY010000611.1:0-69045 GCF_023242985.1 Frankia sp. Mgl5
GGGGGGGGGGGGGGGGGGGGGGGGGGGGCGGGCCGCCCCCCCCACACCGGTCGGCGCCGTGGTCGTGGGCATCGCCGTGGGCGGGGGTGTGGGGGTGACTGTTGGCTGTTCGGCCGGGGAGGCGGGCGTCGATGCCGCCTCGGGTACCTGAGGTGTCACCGTGGGGGTGACGCTCTCGGTGGGTGGGAGGGCGACTGCCGCGGTGGGGGCGGTCGGTGCGCCGATCGAGGGTTCCGGGGTGAAGGCGCCGCCGAGCGGGACGGGGTCTCCGGAGCCGGTGGGCTCGGGCAGGGACTCGCCGCCGGTGATGTTCCGGAAGAACTGCCGCATCTGGTCGGGGTCGTACAGGAAGTAGAAGGCCGGTTCGGCGATCTGGCCCGTGATCGGGACGGTGGAGAACGTGACGGCGCCGGTCGTCATCCCGCGCATCCGCTCGGCCAGCGCGCGCAGCTCGGTGAAGCCGGTCTCGTTGTCCAGCACCACCGACCGCGTCACCGCGCCCAGAAACGCGGCGAGCTTGGTCGGGCGCAGGAGGACGTCGCTGCTGCTGACCTTTCGGAACATCGCCGCGAGAAACGCCTGCTGGCGCCGGATCCGGGAGAGGTCACCGTCAGCGAAACCATGTCGTTGCCGAACAAAGGCAAGCGCATTGCCGCCGATCAGATGATTGTTTCCCGGCTGCCCGAGGAAACCGGAGCTGGGGTCGTTCAGGTTCATCGACCGCACCCGCCGGCCGTTCTCCAGTGTGTGCGGCTCGACGTAGCTCGATGCCTGCAGACACACGTCGATGCCACCGATCGCGGACGTCATCTGCTGGAAGCCGTTGAAGTCGAGTTCGGCGTAGTGGTTGATGCGCAGTCCCGCCACCTGCTCGAGGGTGGCGACCAGGAGCGCGGGGCCACCGCTGCTGAACGCTGCGTTGATCTTGTCTCGGCGGGCCCGGTGGTGGGTGCCGCCGTCGTCGGTCCAGGCCGGGATGGGCACCCTCAGGTCACGGGGGACCGACACGATGTTCGTCCGCCCGTCCGAGGCCAGGTGGGCGATCATCATAGTGTCGGATCGCGCGCCGCTGACCGCCGCGGCGTCCGAGCCGGTGCGCACGTCGGAGCCGACGAGCAGCCAGGTCTCGGTGCCGACCGGCGCGGGCGGTGGGCGGGTCACCGTGATGTCGGCAGGCGGCGCGATGGTCTCGCGATCGATCCTGCGGTCGTAGAAGGTGATGACGAACCAGCCCGTGGTGGTCACCACCACCACGGCGACCGACAGCAGGGCGGTCAGGACGAGCAGAACCCGGCGTACCGGGCCGCGCCGCGCGGCGCCGGCCGCCGCGCCGCTCCCGTCACCCGGCGGGCCGGCCTCGCTGCCGCCTTCGGTCTCGCCGTCGATGTCGCGTTCGCGGGTGTCGTGCTCACCGTCCACGGTCTCTGCCGGCGTCACTTCGGGGGCGTCGCACGACTGCCGTGCGCGCGCGTCCCGCATGCCGCCGCCCCCCGCCGCGCCTCATACCGGCGCGTGCCTGCCGGCAAAAACAAAGGTAAGTCAACGAAAGATAAGTCAGCTAATCGTGATGTTGCGGGCCCGCAAGTCGGATGTGACAACCGACGCGGGACGAATCGGGGCACACCACATCATCCGTCGGATTAGGGTGCTGCTGTCGCGCGGACGCCGCCGGACGGCCCGAACGTGCCCCGCCCGGCCGGTCGGGGCGCGGACGGTCAGGCGCGGACGGCCACCAGGTGCAACGAGCCGGGGTCCTCCCGGTACACCGGAGAGCTCGGGGACGTCCCAGAGGCGATCTTGAAGCCGGCGCCGACGAGCCGGCGCTCGGCCGTGTGCGCGTCGTAGTGCCACCGGTTCACCGGACTGGTCGGGTGTCGCGCGTTCCCGCGCCGGGGCAGGCCGAGGCGCCCCGAGCCCCGCTCCTCCCCGGGCGAGCGCAGGCGCTGCCACGCCACCAGCTCGTCGGCGTCGATCTCGCCGCGGACGTACCGGTCGACCGCGTACCGCAGGTCAGGCAGCACGACGTGCAGCGTCCCGCCCGGGCGCAGGACGCGGGCGTACTCGTCCAGCGCCCGCCGCATCGCCGGCGGCGGCAGCTCCTGCAGGACGTGCGCGCAGAGAAGGTGATCGACCGAGTCGTCGTCCAGTGGCAGCGCGGCCCGCGGGTCGTGCCGCGCGACGACGGCCACCTCCCGGGCCTCCCACTGTTCGCGGATCGTCCAGCCCTGCCCGTCCCGCGGACCCGCCGGTAGGTCGCGCCAGCGCGGACGCGGACGCGGACGTGGGCGGGGGCGGGGGGCGAGCCGGGCGACGACCGTGGCCAGCCGCGGCCGGCGCGCCGATCGCCAGCCGGCCGCGCACCCCCTGCGCAGCAGGCGCAGCGTGCGGGACGCCCGCAGCAGCCGGGTGAGGTCGGACGTCCGCCGCAGCGCGGGGTAGGCGGCGACGAGGCCGGGGGAGAACGCGGGGTCGAGGTTGACGTAGTCCGGCAGGACCAGGTGGGACGAGGTGACGTTCACCCACAGCTCGCCCCGGCTGTTGCGGTGGTACCGCAGGCGCCGTGCCCGGCCTGGTGGCGCCGGGAGCCGTGCCGTCCGGTGCGTCATCCCCGTCTCGTGCCTCATTCGTCCGTTGCCCGTGGGCGATCCGTCCCGGCGCCCGCGCCTCCGACCGGCCGTCGGTGACCCGTTCGAGGCCTGAGTGCGCCGTTTGGTTGTCACTTAGGCACAGAGAGTAGAGCGACCCGGGCTGATGTCCGGCATCTCTGCTCGGCGCGTCCCCGGGTGTTCCCGCTGTGGTGCGATCTCCGTCCGCGTCGCCGCCGTCCGGCGCGTCATCGCTTCAGGTAGCGATCATTTCAATACAGAGAGTCATACTTGCTTCAGGGGTAGCGGCCAGGCGCCGGACACCCGAGCACCACGAGTCCGGGCATCACGAGCGGACGGCCCACCCCGACCGGACCCCGGTCTCGAAGGAGCGCTAGATGCGTGTACTGGTCCTCGGCGGCGACGGCATGCTCGGCGGTGAGCTGGTCCGCCGGCTCGTCCGCGACCATGACGTCACCGCCACCGTCAGGGCCACCGCACCGTCCTGCCCGCCACCGCCGACCGGGTGCTCACCGGCGTGGACGTCCGCCGCCGCGACACCATGGTCGACGCGTTCGCCGCGGTGCGACCGGACGCCGTCGTGAACGCCGTCGGCCTGGTCGGGCGGCGCGCGGAGGGACGTGAGGAGGACGTGCCCGACCCGGTGGACGTCCACGGGATGACCAGGCTGCTCGGCGAGGTGCGCAACCGGGCGCTGTCCGCACGCCGGCTGTGGCCGGTAACCGGCTACCGGCCGCCCGGGTGGCCGGCGATGGTCGACGAGTTGGCGACCGCGATGGAACGGCGTGACTCGAAGGCTCCTCCCCGGCTCCCCCCGGCGCCTCGTCCCGACGCGATCGGAAGCCCCCGCGCCGCCCTCACCTCCCCGAACGGAGTGCACGCCGATGCCTGACAGGAACCTCGACGAACACGGCTCCGGGAAACGGTCGCCGCATCAGCCCTGGTCGGCCGAGCCGGTCGATCCGCTCCGGTAGAAGGGACAGCGGCGTGTCGAGAACGAGAGGCGACAGAGACGACCACACCGGCGCCCGGCAACACGGGGACGACGCCGAGCTCACGCGGACGGGCTTCTTCCGGAGCTGGTTCTCCGGCGGGGGATCCCACCGCCAGCGAGGTCCGGAGTCCCAGCGCGGCTCGGACGCCCAGGACGCCCAGGACGCCCAGGACGGCACGGTGGACCGACACGGCGGGGACGTCCGGCGTGATTCCGACGTCCGGCGTGACCCGGATGCCCTGCGTGATGCGGACGTCCGGCGTGATCCGGGTGTCGCCGGGGAGCCCGACATGGGGGTGTCCCACCGGATACCGGCGGCCAGGCCCAGGCCCAGGCCACAGGCCGGCCACACCGCGACCTCTCCCAACACGACTCCCAACACGACCGGGCTGGACGGCGGCGGTGCCGGCGGTCAGACCGTGCCCGGCCAGGGCACCAGGGGCCAGAGCATTCCCGGCCAGGGCGCCGACGGGCCGGGCGTCCCAGGTCAGGGTGCCGGCGGGCCGGGTGTCGGGGCCCAGGGCGTCGGTGGTCAGAACGTCGGTGGTCAGGGCACCGAGGAACAGAGCGTCGCGGACCAGGGCGCCGCGGGAGAGAGCACCGCCGGGCGGGGGCCGGCGGAACGAGGAGGAATGACCGCAATGACCGGGACCGCGGGAACGACCGCACGAACAGGTCCCTCTGTGCCGACCGCACCGTCCACGCCGATCGCCCCTACCGGGCCGACCGTTCCCACGGTCCCGAACCGGCGCCTCCCCCCGGACCGCCAGGGCGCGGCCGGCCGGATGACCATGCCCGACCGGGTGCCGCGCACGGAGATCATGGGAGTTCCCGCGCCGGTGCCGCGCGGCCGACCCGGGCCGGCCGAGCACCGGGCGCGGGTCATGATCCTGCTCGGCACCCGTCCGGAGATCGTGAAGCTGAGCCGAATCATCGCGGCGCTCGAGCGGGCCGTGGACGTCTGCCTGGTCCACTCGGGCCAGCACTATGACTACGAGCTGAACCAGGTGTTCTTCGACGAGCTCGGTATCCGCAAACCGGACCACTTCCTCGACGCCGTCGGCGCGAGCGCCGCCGAGACCATCGGCCGGGTGATCGCCCGCTCCGACGCGGTGTTCGTCGACGAGTCCCCGGACGCGCTGCTGCTCTACGGGGACACGAACACCACGCTCGCGGTCATTGCGGCCCGGCGGCGGCACATCCCGGTGTTCCACCTGGAGGCCGGGAACCGCTGTTTCGACGACCGGGTCCCGGAGGAGATCAACCGCCGGCTGGTCGACCACCTCAGCGACATCAACCTCCCGCTCACCGAGCACGCGCGGCGCCACCTGCTGGCCGAGGGTCTGCCGGCGCAGCGGATCTTCGTCACGGGCTCGCCGATGAAGGAGGTCCTCGACCACTACGCGCCGCTCGTCGACGCCTCACCGGTGCTCACGAACCTCGGTGTCACCGCGGGCCACTTCCTGGTGTTCAGCGCGCACCGGGAGGAGAACATCGACGCGCCGGAGCTGCTCATCGGCCTGCTGGAGACACTCAACGCGCTGGCCGCCCGCTACCGGGTGCCGATCATCGTCTCCACCCACCCGCGTACCCGGCATCGTCTCGACGCCCTTGAGGCGTCCGGCCGCGCCCCGGCGACCGACGGCCTCGTCCGTTTCTGCCGGCCCTTCGGGTTCGCGGACTACATCGCGTTGCAGCGGGCGGCGCAGTGCGTGATCTCGGACAGCGGCTCGCTGACCGAGGAGGCCTCGCTGCTCGGGTTCCCCGCGGTGATGATCCGGGAGGCGCACGAGCGCCCCGAGGGCGTCGACCACGGAGTGGCGGTCTCCTGCCTGCCCCGGCCGGACCGGGTCCTCGCCGCGGTCGACCTGGTCGTCGGCGCGGCGCAGGGGGACCGGGCACCGCGGATCGTCCCCGATTACGACGTGGACGACGTCTCCCGCCGCGTCGTACGGATCATCGTCAGCCACATCGACTACATCCGCCGCACAGTCTGGTTCGAGCGCCCACCAGCCGGGACCAGCGAACCGACGCCCGGAGGCACCTCCCTGACCCGCCCGTAGCCCAGCCCAGCCCCTGGCCCGGCCCTGGCCCGGCGGGGCCGGGGTCAGGCGGGCCAGGGCCGCATCGCGGAGCCCGGAAGCGGGGCCGGACCGCCGGGCTGGTGGTGGCCGCTAGTCGGTGTCGGCGCGGGGGTGTTCGGCCAGCAGGGCGGTGAGGTCGGCGAACAGGGAGGGGGGAGCGGCTATGACGAGGTCCTCGCCGGCTTCCCGGCCGTCCAGGCCGCCGACCCGCAGGCCCGCCTCGGCGGCGATCAGTGCGCCCGCCGCGTGGTCCCAGGGGTGTAGTCCACGTTCGTAGTAGGCGTCGACGATGCCCGCCGCGGCGGCGCAGAGGTCGAGGGAGGCCGCGCCCATCCGGCGGATGTCGCGGACCCTGGGCACGACCCGGGTCAGCACCGCGGCCTGGGTCGTCCGGCGGCGCTCGGTGTATCCGAAGCCGGTGGCGACGAGTGCGCCGCCCAGCTCGGTCACCGCCGAACCGGTCAGCTTCGTCGGCTCCCCGGCCGTCGGCCCGGGCGACGCGCCCGCGCCCAGGCCGCCCCCGCGATCCGTGCCCACCGGTGTCTCCCAGCGGAAGGCGCCGCCGCCGCGGACAGCGGTGTATGTGACTCCCATCGCGGGCGCGTGCACCACGCCCGCCACGATCTCGCCGTCCAACTCGGCCGCGATCGACACCGCCCAGTTGGGCAGGCGGTAGAGGAAGTTGACCGTCCCGTCGAGGGGGTCGACGATCCAGCGGACGCCGCTGGTGCCCGCGGTGTCGGAGCCCTCCTCACCGAGCAGGCCGTCGTCCGGGCGGGCTTCGCGCAGGCGGCGGGCGACGAGGGCCTCCGACGCGCGGTCCAGCGCGGTGACGACGTCGGTCGGCGAGGATTTCGTCGCCTCGGCGGCGACCGTGCCGGCGCGGCCGGTGACGAGCAGGGTCCCGGCCTCGCGAGCGACGTCCAGGCCGAGGTCGAGCAGGGCGGCCGGGGCCGGGCGGAGGGTGCTGGGGGGCGCGTCCACGGTGCTCATCCTGCCAAGGCCGGCCGGCGGCGGGAGTGGCGAGGGGCCCGCGGCCCGCACTCCCGCCGCGATGGCGACGATCGCGTGCCCCGTAGGATTGTGCGCGTGGTGGCAACGGACAGTACGGAACGGCCGACCCGCGCGGTGCCCGCCAAGCCGAGCTTGGACGGGATCGAGACCCGCTGGTCCGAGCAGTGGCACGAGTGCGGGACCTATGAGTTCGACCGGTCGGCGCCGCGGGAGCGGGTCTACTCGGTCGACACCCCGCCACCGACCGTGAGTGGCTCGCTGCACGTAGGCCACGTGTTCTCGTACACCCACACAGACCTGATCGCCCGCTTCCAGCGGATGCGCGGGCGCGAGGTCTTCTACCCCATGGGGTTCGACGACAACGGGCTGCCGACCGAGCGTCGGGTGCAGAACTACTACGGCGTGCGGTGCGACCCGTCGCTGCCCTACGACCCGGATTTCACCCCGCCGGAGAAGCCGGGCAAGGACCAGCTCCCGATCTCCCGGCGCAACTTCGTCGAGCTCTGCGAGACGCTGACGATCGAGGACGAGAAGGGCTTCGAGGAGCTCTGGCGCCGCCTCGGTCTCTCCGTCGACTGGTCGCACACCTACGCGACCATCGACACCCGGTCCCGCGCGGTGGCGCAGCGGGCCTTCCTGCGTAACCTCGCCCGCGGCCAGGCCTACCTGGCCGAGGCCCCGACGCTGTGGGACGTCACGTTCCGCACCGCGGTCGCCCAGGCCGAGCTGGAGGACAGGGAGCGCCCCGGCGCGTACCACACGCTCGCGTTCGGGCGGCCCGGCGGCGACCCGGTGGTGATCGAGACGACCCGTCCGGAGCTGCTGCCGGCCTGCGTGGCACTCGTGGCGCATCCCGATGACGCGCGCTACCAGCCGCTGTTCGGGCAGACGGTGCGCACGCCGCTGTTCGACGTCGAGGTGCCGGTGGTGGCGCACCGGCTGGCTGATCCGGAGAAGGGCTCCGGCATCGCCATGATCTGCACCTTCGGTGACCTCACCGACGTCATCTGGTGGCGTGAGCTGCGGTTGCCCGCCCGCGCGGTCATCGGCCGGGACGGCCGCCTGATCGCCGAGGCCCCCGAGGCGATCTCGTCGCCGGCCGGCCGGGAGCACTACGCCCAGCTCGGCGGGAAGACCATCGCCGCCGCCAGGACGGCGATCGTGGCGGCCCTGCAGGAGTCCGGCGCGCTGCTCGGCGAGCCGCGGGCGATCAACCACCCGGTCAAGTTCTACGAGAAGGGCGACCGGCCGCTCGAGATCGTCACCACCCGCCAGTGGTACATCCGCAACGGCGGCCGGGACGAGCAGTTGCGTGAGCAGCTGCGCCAGCGTGGCAGCGAGCTGCGCTGGCACCCCGAGTACATGCGGGTGCGCTACGAGAACTGGGTGGACGGCCTCAACGGCGACTGGCTGATCAGCCGGCAGCGTTTCTTCGGTGTGCCCTTCCCGGTCTGGTACCCGCTCGACGCGGACGGCCAGCCCCGCCACGACGCCCCGATCGTCGCGGCCGAGGCCACCCTGCCCGTGGACCCGTCCAGTGACGTCCCCCCGGGCTACACGGCCGAGCAGCGGGGCGTGCCCGGCGGCTTCATGGCCGACCCCGACGTCATGGACACCTGGGCCACCTCCTCGCTGACGCCGCTGATCGCCAGTGGCTGGGAGAGCGACCCGGCGCTGTTCGCGCAGGTGTTCCCGATGAACCTGCGCCCCCAGGCGCACGAGATCATCCGGACCTGGCTGTTCTCGACCGTGCTGCGCAGCCACGACGAGTTCGGCACGCTGCCCTGGACGGACGCGGCGATCTCGGGTTGGATTCTCGACCCGGACCGCAAGAAGATGTCGAAGTCCAAGGGCAACGTGGTCACGCCCATGGGCCTGCTCGAGCAGCACGGCTCGGACGCCGTCCGCTACTGGGCGGCCTCGGGCCGTCCGGGCACCGACACGGCCTTCGACGTCGGCCAGATGAAGACCGGCCGCCGGCTCGCCATCAAGATCCTCAACGCGAGCCGGTTCGTGCTCGGCCTCGCCGAGGCGGGCGAGGGCGAGGTCTTCGAGGGCGACGTGGCCCCCGCGGCCGACGCCGCACCCGGCCCGGCCGCGATCACCGAACCGCTGGACAGGGCGCTGCTCGCCGAGCTCGCCCGGGTCGTCGACACGGCCACCGGCGCGTTCGAGGGCTACGACTACACCCGGGCGCTCGAGGTCACCGAGACCTTCTTCTGGCGGTTCTGCGACGACTACGTCGAGCTGGTCAAGGGCCGGGCGTACGGCGGGCACGGGGAGGCCGGCGCCGCCTCCGCGCGGGCGACGCTGGCGATCGCGCTGTCGACGCTGCTCACCCTGTTCGCGCCGTTCCTGCCGTTCGTCACCGAGGAGGTCTGGTCCTGGTGGCGGGCGGGCTCGGTGCACCGGGCCCGCTGGCCGGAGGCCGCCGAGGTCCGCGAGGCCGCCGGGGACGGCCGTCCCGAGCTGCTGGACGCGGTCGGCGCCGCGCTCTCCGCGGTGCGCCGGGCCAAGTCCGAGGCGAAGGTGTCGATGAAGGCCGAGGTCGCCACCGCCCGGGTCAGCGGTGACGCCGACGTCGTCGCGCTGGTCGGGCAGGCCGCCGTGGACCTGCGCAGCGCCGGCGGGATCTGGGAGCTGAGCCTGGTCGGCACCGGCGGCGAGCTGGCTGTCGACGTGGTGCTCGTCCCGCCGGCCGGCTGATCGTCACCGCCCGCGACGGGGGTGCGGTGTGACCGACAGGCCCGACGCGGGCGGCCCCGGTGCGCTGGCCGAGGCGTTCGAGGCGGAGCGCGGGTACCTGCGCTCCGTGGCCTATCGCATCCTCGGCTCGGTCACCGACGCCGAGGACATCGTCCAGGACGCCTGGCTGCGCCTCGCCCGGACCGACCCGGCCGCCATCGAGGACCTGCGCGGATGGCTGACCGTGGTCGTCGGCCGGCTCTGCCTCGACCATCTCCGCTCGGCTCGGGTCCGGCGGGAGACCTACGTCGGGCCGTGGCTGCCCGAGCCGCTGGTCGGCCCGTCCGGTCCGGGCGGGTCGGCGGTGGCCGGCGTCGTGGCCCACACCGGCCGGGGTCGGTCGGGGCCGGCCGGCGGGGGCGGCGCGACCGGCCCGGTCGGCGAGGTCACGGCCGTGGCCGCCGAGCGGGCCGATCCGGCGGACCGGGTCACCCTCGCCGAGTCGGTCAGCATGGCCATGCTGGTCGTCCTGGAGTCACTGAGCCCGGCCGAGCGGACCGCGCTGATCCTGCACGACGTCTTCGGCTACGGCTTCGAGGAGGTCGCCGAGGTGACCGGCCGCAGCCCGGCCGCCAGCCGGCAGCTCGCCAGCCGCGCCCGGCGGCACGTGCGGGAGCGGGCCGTCCGCTTCGATCCCGACCCGGCCCAGCGGCGCGGTGTCGCCGATGCGTTCCTGGCGGCCGCGGCGGGCGGTGACCTGGCCGCGCTGCTGCGCGTCCTCGACCCGGACGTCGTCCTGCGTTCGGACGGCGGCGGTGTGGTGCGCGCCGCGCTGCGCCCGATCGACGGGGCGGACAAGGTGGCGCGGTTCCTGCACGGCCTGATCGAGAAGGGCCGCCGGCAGTACGGGGCCGCGGTGCGCTTCGTCCCGGTCGAGGTCAACGGGGGAGCGGGTATCGCCACGTACGTCGGTCCGCGGCTGGCGAACGTCGTCGCGCTCACGGTGTGGCGCGGGTTGGTCACGGAGATCGACGTCGTGGTCAACCCGGCGAAGCTGCGCCATCTCACGCAACCGCCACACGGCCTCACGCAACCGCCACACGGCGGCTGAGTACGTCGCCACCCCGCCCGGACGGGCGCCGCGACCAGCGGAAACCGTGAGTGCCGCGGGTGGCGGCACGATGCGGCAGGATGGAAACGTGGCCATCTACGCGTTGGGGGACCTCGAACCCTCGATCGATCCGTCCGCGTACGTTCATCCCGACGCGACGGTGATCGGGAACGTCACGATCGGCCCGGAGTCGACGGTCTGGCCCGGCGTCGTGCTCCGCGGCGACCAGGGGCGCATCGTGATCGGCGCGCGGACGTCCATCCAGGACGGCACGGTGATCCACACGACCGCGCAGTTCCCCACGATCGTCGGGGACGACTGCGTGATCGGGCACATCGTGCACCTCGAGGGCTGCGTGGTCGAGGACGGCTCCCTGGTCGGCTCCGGGTCGATCGTCCTGCACCAGGCCCGGGTGGCACGCGGCGCCCTGGTCGCCGCCGGCGCCGTGGTCGGCAACCGGATGGTGGTTCCCGAGCGGGCGATGGCGTTGGGCATCCCGGCGAAGATCCGCGAGGGCGCCGCCTCGCAGGAACTCATCACCATGGCGGCCGCCCACTACGTCGAGAACGGACGCCGCTTCCGCAAGGACCTACGCCGCCTGGACTGACCGGGTCCCGCGGCCGCAGCCCGACGTTCGGTGATCCGTGGCGGTTGAGCGAGTCGTGGATGTCACTCAACCGCCACAGTTGTGCGCAGCGGTGCCGCCGTCGGCCTAGTTCTCCGAGGCCGAGATCTCCGGGCGCAGCATGCCGGGGGGCGGGGAGCCCGTCGCCCGGACCCAGCCGCGCGCGGCGACCCGCTCGGCGGCCAGCCGGCCGAGACCGATGGCCAGGCCGGAGAGCGCGGCCCAGGCGATCGCCTCCGCCCAGGCGGTCTCCGGGTCCGCCGGGTTCACCGGCGGGTCGGACTTGCGTATCTTCCGGTAGGCCGCGGTGACGCCCCTGCTCGCCGCGGTGCCGGCGAGCGCGGTCGCCGCGCCGCCCACGACTTTCCATCCCATCTTCGAAGCCGGTCCGGCCACCCCACACCTCTCGTCCGTCCGCCCCGACTCGCCGGGGCGCAGCTGGTATCGCTCTTCTGCCCTACCCCGCGGCGCGCGGTTTCCCCCTCGCGACCGCCGGAGGTCGGGTCGTCCTCGTGTCGCCGGCATGTGCCGGCCGTCTCGTCACGGGGAGTCGTTAGTGTCGCGGACAGCCCGCCCGGGTGAGGACGACCCAGGAGAATCATGACCGCGACCACCCCCACGCCACCCGGCGCCCCGCTTCCTGTCGGCGCCCTGCGCGCCGACGCCCCACCAGCCGACGCCGTGCCCGGTGATGGCGTGGCCGGCGACATCGTCCCCGGCGCGCAGCGCCCCGAGCCGCCGACCCGCCAGCCGACCGGTGATTCGGTGCCGCCGACCGGCAAGCCGGCCGCCGGCATGGGCACGCTGGAGGTGCTGGTCCGCCGTCTGGACCCGGGTCTCCCGCTGCCCGCCTACGCCCAGCCCTCGGACGCCGGCGCCGACCTGGTGACCGCGCAGGACATCACGCTGGCGCCCGGTGAACGGGCCGTCGTCGGAACCGGCCTCTCCGTCGCGCTGCCCGAGGGTTATGCGGCTTTCGTGCATCCCCGCAGCGGACTGGCCGCGCGACACGGTCTGTCCGTGGTCAACGCCCCCGGAACCGTCGATGCCGGTTACCGTGGAGAAGTCAAGGTGATACTTATAAACACCGATCGAAGTGAAGTCATCGCTCTCCGTCGTGGGGATCGGGTGGCTCAGCTCGTGGTCCAGCGGGTGGAGCACGCGGTCTTCCGCGAGGTCGACCTGCTCCCGGATTCCGTCCGGGGTGCGGGCGGCTTCGGGTCGACGGGCGGTTTCGGGCGGTCCTCCGACGGCGGACCGCGAAGGGAGGACCACGGTGTTCGGTCGGGGTCGTAGGTCGTCGGCCGTCATGGCGGCCGACCCGAGGGTGGAGGAGCCGGACGACGTCGATCTGGTCGGCCCCTTCGACCTCGAGGAGGCACCCGACGACGACGTGCACAGGCTCGACCTCGGGGCGCTGCGGGTGCCGGCGCTGAGCGGCGTCCAGGTGCAGTTCCAGGTGGAGGAGTCGACCGGCAAGCCGCTCACCGTCGTCGTGACGGACGGGCGCAGCGCCATGGAGCTCGCGGTGTTCGCCGCGCCGAAGACCAGCCCGCTGTGGGACGACGTCCGCACGGAGATCCTGGAGACCGTGCGGGACACCGGCGGCAGCGAGGTCGAGGGCCCGTACGGGCTGGAGCTGAGGCTGCGGCTGCCCACGAGCCAGCCGGGGGAGACCGTGCCCGGGCGGATGATCGGCGTCGACGGGCCCCGCTGGTTCCTGCGGGCCGTCGTGACCGGCGCGGCGGGGCAGGACCCGTCGGCCGGGCCGCTGCTCGACGAGACGCTCGGTGGGATCATCGTGGTCCGCGGCGACTCGGCGATGCCCGTGCGGGATCCGCTGCCGCTGCGGCTGCCGAAGGAGATCTCCGAGCATCCGGACGGCCCCGGCGCGGAAGCCGAGCAGCGCTCGGATTCCAGGCCCGCGATCCCGGTTCCCGGCGTTCGGGTCAGCGAGACCCGCTGACCCTTTCCCGGCCCGTCGGGCCGCCGCGCCGAGGCCGGTGACCGGAGGCGGAACGGCGCCGAAACAGTACGGGAACGAGTCCGTGGCGCGCGGCGGCCCTTCGCCGGCTGTCCCATCATGGGCGCGATCGGTGGTGGCGGGTGGTCCGTCCACCTCATAATCCCGGTTCAGGGCGCCGATGCGTGGGCTCGTGGTGGGATTCCCACCCGCCGGTCCGGTGACGTCCCAGGTTTCGGATTCCGTCGCCCGGCTTCGGGAGCGGTTCGATGATCGGAGGAGCCGTGGGCGAGGGGCGCGGCTGGTTGGGACGACGGTTCCACCGGCTGACAGCGGACAACCAGGAACTTGAGGACGAGGAGCTGCGGCAGGCGTCGGTCGCCGTCGGCGCGGACCCGATGCACGCCTGTCGGGACCGCGAGGAGGCGTGCGTCGCCGGATCCATACGTTCGGTAACCGTCCGGGCGCGTTCGGGGGCGCCGAGTCTGGAGGTCGACCTCTATGATGGAAGCGGCACCGTGACTCTCGTGTTCCTCGGCCGCAAGCACATCGCGGGCATAGAGGCCGGTCGATCGGTCAAGGCATCCGGTCGGGTCGTCGTGCGCGACGAGCGGACCACGATGTTCAATCCCCGCTACGAGTTGCTGCCAGCCTCCTCGACCAGCGCCTGAGTGGCGCCCGGCGACAGGACTACACCGCCCATGCCACCAGCGTCTCCGCAGGATCCGTCAGTGCCGAACCCGGCGACGGGTCCGGGCGACCCCGGCGGAGCGGCCGTGACCCCGGTCGACGGCGTCGCGGTACCGGGGGCGGGCCCTGGCCTCCCGGCCGGGCGCGACGCCGCCGCCAGCCGGGCCGGTGGGATCGCCAGCCGGTTCGGTGGCCGGTCCGGTGGGTCCGGTGGGTCCGGTGGCCGCGGCACCGCTGGTGAGTCACCGGTCACGCTGGCAGAGGCGGTGGGCGGCCCGCGCGGGATCATTGACAGTGCCATTCCGACGGTGGCGTTCGTCACCGTCAACGCCGAGGCCGGCCTGACGGCGGGGATCGTCGTCGCGATCGCGGCGGCGGTCGGGCTCGTGGTCCTGCGGGTGGTGCGGCACGAGCCCGTCCAGCAGGCGTTCTCCGGGCTCTTCGCGGTCGGGTTCGCCGCCTTCATCGCCTCCCGGACGGGCAGCGCCGAGGGCTTCTTCCTGCCTTCGATAGCGAAGAACGCCGTCTGCGCCGTCGTCGGCCTCGGTTCGGTCCTCGTCGGGCGTCCCGTCGGCGGCTACGTGATGGCCGGCTTCGACCAGCGGTACTCCGACTGGCGGGAGACACCGTCCGTCCGGCGGGCGGCGGTCTGGGCCACCTTCGTCTGGATCGCGGTGTTCGCGGCACGGTTCGCGATCCAGGGCGTGCTCTACCTCGCGGGGGAGTCCGGCTGGCTCGCGGCGGCGAACATCGTGCTGGGTCTGCCGCTGTTCGGCACGGCCGTGCTGGCCACCTTCGCGATCGTCCGGCGCCTCGCCCCGCTGGCGGAGGACGAGCCGTCCGAGGAGGACGGTCAGACCGGCGAACCCGGCCAGCTCGCCACGGGCATCCCGAACGACTGACAGACCGCGCCGCGCCCCCGGCGCGACGACCGGGATCGGCTAGAGCACCCCGGAGACGCGCTGGTTCCGGCTGGCGTCGGCGGGGACGGCGCCGAGCAGCGCCGCGAGGCTCTCCTCGGCCTCGCTCGTGGTCGCGACGGCCAGCACCTCGTCGCCCGGCTCGAGCGTGCTGTCCGGTGACGGGACCACCGCGTTGCCGTCCCGCAGGATCACGACGACGGCGGAGTCCGGCGGGAGGTCGACGTCGCCCAGCCGCCGGCCCACGACGGGCGCGTCCGCGGTCAGAGTGAGCTCGACGAGGGAGGCGTCGCCCTGGCGGAACTTCATCAGGCGCACCAGGTCACCGACGCTCACCGCCTCCTCGACCAGCGCGGTCAGCATGCGCGGCGCGGACACCGCCACGTCGACGCCCCAGGACTCGGTGAACAGCCACTCGTTCTTGGGATGGTTGACCCGCGCGACCACCCTGGGCACGCCGAACTCGGTCTTCGCCAACAGCGAGACCACGAGGTTGACCTTGTCGTCGCCGGTGGCGGCGACCATCACCGCGCAGCAGTCCAGGCCGGCGCCGTCGAGGGAGGACAGCTCGCAGGCGTCGGCGAGCAGCCAGTCCGCCGCGGGCAGCGCGTCCCGGCGGATCTTGTTCGGGTCGCGCTCGATGATGAGCACCTCGGAGCCGTTCTCCAGCAGCTCCGCGGCGATCGAGCGGCCGACCTTGCCGGCGCCCGCGATCGCCACCCGCCGGTTCGCCACCCCGCTCCGCTCGGCGGCCCCGTCCTGTTCGGTGCCCCCGGTACGCGCGTCCGGATCCGCGGTCATCGCAGGTCCTCGTCTCTCGTCGTCAGTCGTGCCGGCGTCGCCAGTGGTGCCCGCGTCGTCAGTCGTGGTCGGGGCCGGTGCGGATGATCGCGTCCGCCTCGGTGGCCCGCGCCTTGGCGACCGCGATGTGCAGGACGTCGCCGTCCTGCACCATGGTCCGCCCGTCGGGGAGCAGGCCGTCGCCGAACCGGGTCACGCACGCCACCCTGACCTCGGCCCGGGACTCCAGCTCGGCGAGCCGCCGTCCCACCCAGCCGCGCGCCGGCGTGACCGCCGTGAGCAGCACCGAGCCGGACGTGTCCGTCCACTCGGGGGTGACGGCGTCCGGGACGAGACGACCGAGGATCTGGTCGCGCGTCCAGCGCACCGTGGCGACGGTGGGGATGCCGAGGCGTTCGTAGACCTCGGCCCGCCGGGGGTCGTAGATGCGGGCCACCACCCGCTCCACGCCGAACATCTCCCGGGCGACCCGGGCGGAGATGATGTTCGAGTTGTCCCCGCTGGAGACCGCGGCGAACGCGGCCGCCCCGGCGATGCCGGCCTCGACGAGGGTGTCCCGGTCGAAGCCCATGCCGGTCACCGCCCGTCCGCCGAAGCCGGCCGACAGGCGATTGAACGCGGCCGGGTTCTGGTCGATGACGGCCACCGAGTGGCCGAGCCGCTCGACGGCACCAGCCAGGGATGAGCCGACCCGGCCGCAGCCGAGGATCACGACGTGCACGGGAGGTGAGCGTAGTCCGATCGGGGTTGCCCGGTCGATGTCTGTCGGCCACCCGTCCGGGCAGCTCATCAGGCAGGTGTGTCGCTATGGCCGGGTTGGAGTGCGCCACGTCACACACACTGGGGAGGTGGGACCGGGGTCGGTAGCATCGCCGCGTGGCGCTCACAGACCGACTGAAGCGCGGATTCGTCGGTCGCCCCATCGGCTCGGACCGACTCGGTGAGACATTGCTGCCCAAGCGGGTCGCGCTCCCCGTTTTCGCCAGCGACGCGCTCTCATCGGTCTCCTACGCGTCGGAGGAGATCCTTCTCGTCCTCGCGCTCGGCGGACTCACGCTGCTGCACTACACGCCGTGGATCGCGGCCGCGGTCGTGATCCTCATGCTGACCGTGGTGGCGTCGTACCGGCAGAACGTGCACGCCTACCCCAGCGGCGGCGGCGACTACGAGGTGGCCTCGGTCAACCTGGGCCCCCGCGCCGGCCTGATGGTCGGCAGCGCCCTGCTGGTGGACTACGTGCTCACCGTCGCCGTGTCGGTGTCCGCGGGTGTCGCGAACCTGACATCGGCGGCGACGGGGCTCGCCGAGCACAAGGTGCTCATCGCCAGCCTCCTGGTCGTGCTGCTCACGCTGGTCAACCTGCGCGGTGTGCGTGAGTCCGGGTCGGCGTTCGCCGTGCCGTCCTACGCGTTCATCCTCGGCATCCTCGTGATGATCGTGACGGGGCTGGTGAAGACCGCCCTCGGTCACGCCCCGCGGGCCGAAAGCGCCGGGTACGAGGTCCACCCGGAACAGAACTTCGCCGGCCTGGCCCTGCTCTTCCTGGTTCTGCGCGCCTTCGCGTCGGGCTGCACGGCGCTGACGGGTGTCGAGGCGATCAGCAACGGCGTGCCCGCGTTCCGCCGGCCGAAGAGCCGCAACGCCGCCACCACGCTGCTGATGATGGGCGTCATCGCCGTCACCATGTTCGTCGGTGTGACGGCGCTGGCCCTCATCTCGGACGTCCACATCGCCGAGAACCCGGCGGATCTCATCGGGGCGCACGGCGAGCAGCGGACCGTCGTCGCCCAGATCGCGGCCGCGGTGTTCGGGGACGGCTCGGTGGGCTTCATCTACGTGGCCGCGGTGACCACGCTCATCCTGATCCTGGCGGCCAACACCGCCTTCAACGGCTTCCCGGTGCTCGGCTCGATCCTCGCGCGCGACGGCTACCTGCCCCGCCAGCTGCACACCCGCGGCGACCGGCTCGCCTACTCCAACGGGATCGTGCTGCTGGCCGGGTTCGCGATCCTGCTCATCGTCGTGTTCGACGCGCAGGTCACGGCGCTGATCCAGCTCTACATCCTCGGTGTGTTCATCTCGTTCACCCTCAGCCAGACCGGGATGGTCCGGCACTGGGCGCGCCTGCTGCGCGAATCCGACCCGGTCGCCCCCGAGGGCTCCGCCCCGCTGGTGGCGGGCGGCGAGCGGAGCGCCGAGCGCGGTGGCGAGCGGAGTGGTGACCCGCTGGCCGGCGGCGTGCCGCTGGACGCGAGCATGCGCCGCAGGATCCGCCGCTACCAGGCCATCAGCTTCCTCGGGGCGTGCCTGACCGGGGCCGTGCTCATCCTCGTGCTGCTCACCAAGTTCACCCGCGGGGCCTGGATCGTCTGCATCGCGATCCCGGTGATCTACCTGGGTATGCAGGCCATCCGCCGGCACTACGACCGGGTCGCCACCGAGCTGACGCCCGAGCCCGGGCCGCCGACCCTGCCGTCCCGGGTGCACGGGGTGGTCCTGGTCAGCAAGATCCACGCGCCGACCCTGCGCGCGCTGGCCTACGCGAAGGCCACGAAGCCGCACACGCTGGTCGCCGTCACCGTGGCCGTCGACCCGGCCGAGACGGAACGGCTGCGCCAGGCCTGGGAGGAACGCGGTATCAAGATCGACCTCGTTGTACTGGCGTCGCCGTACCGGGAGGTGACCCGCCCGGTCCTCGACTACGTCGCCCGCATCCGGCGGGAGAGCCCGCGCGACGTGACCGCCGTGTTCGTCCCGGAGTACGTCGTCGGGCGCTGGTGGGAGCACCTGCTACACAACCAGAGCGCGCTGCGGCTCAAGGCCCGGCTGCTCTTCCAGCCCGGGGTGATGATGATCAGTGTCCCGTGGCAGCTCGCGTCCAGCTCGCACGCGCAGACCAGGCAGGAGTCGGTCGGCGCGGGCGCGGTCAGGCGGGGCAGCGCGGCCCCGCCCGGGCACTTCCGGCCCGGGCACCGGGGTCCGGGGCCGGGGAGCGCTGGTGACGGTGACGCCGCCGTGACCGCGAACCCGCCGGCCAGTTCAAACGCGGCGCCGCCCGGGGATGCCCCGTGAGCGGGCGCCCGGCGCGGCCGCCCAGCGGGACCAGACGACACACCGCGACACCGGACGGCACGGCGGAGCGGACCGGACGGCCGGTCCGGCACCGTGCCGGCGACGCCGCCCGGGACCGCGCCGGCGATACCAGCCGGGACCGGCCGGAGCGGGCCGATCGGGACCGGACCGACAGGGCGGGCGGGGTGACGCGCCCCGTCCCCGTCCCGCCCGGCGAACTGGTGGAGCTTGACGTCGGCCCGGTCGCGCACCGTGGGCTCTGTGTCGCCCGCGCCGGCGGTCGGGTCGTGTTCGTGCGTCACGCGCTGCCCGGCGAGCGGGTCCGGGTCCGGATCACCGACGTCTCCCACGACCGTTACTGGCGCGCCGACGCCGTCGAGATCCTCGTCGCCTCCCCGGACCGGGTGGCGGCCCCCTGCCCGCACGCGCGTCCCGGCGGGTGCGGAGGGTGCGACTGGCAGCACGCCACGCCCGCCGCGCAGCGCCGGCTCAAGGCGCGGGTGGTCGAGGACGCGCTGCGGCGGCTGGCCGGCCTCGACCGTGCCGTGCTGGTCGAGGCGTTGCCGTCGGAGGGGCCCGAAGGGCTGGGCTGGCGCACCAGGATGCGCTTCTCGCGGACGCCCGACGGCGGCGTCGGGCTGCGCGCGCACCGCTCCCACGAGGTGGTGCCCACTCCCGACTGCAAGATCGCTCATCCGCTGCTCGCCCGGGTGATCGCCGACCCGGTCTTCCTGACCGGCGACGGCTCGCCCGAGGTGACCGGCCAGGCGGTGGAGCTCGTGGCGATGCCCGGCGACGCCGTGGCGTACTCGACGCGGTCCGGCGGGTGGCGCGTCACCGAGACCGGCCCCACCGCCGACGCCGAGGGCCCCGGTCCTGACCGCGGCGAGCCGGCGCCGGTCGAGGTGGTCGAGACGGTCGAGGGCCGCGAGTTCCGGCTGGAGCCGGGGGTCTTCTGGCAGGTCCACCCGGCCGCCGCGGCGACGCTGGGCGCCGCGGTGCGCGAGGCGGCCGCGGCCGCGGCGGGGGACACGGCCCTCGACCTGTACTGCGGGGCGGGGCTGTTCGCCGCGTTCCTCGCCGAGGCGGTCGGACCGACCGGGCGGGTCATCGCGCTGGAATCCGACGAGGCCGCCGTCCGCTCCGCCGCGCGGAGCCTGGCGGACCTGCCCTGGGTGTCGCTGCGTTCCCTGCGGGTGACCCCGGCGACGGTCCGCGGCCTCGTCGGCGCGGCGGACCAGCCGGCCGCGCCCGCCGACGGCCTCCCGGCCGGCGGCGCCACGCCCGGCCCGGCCCGGCGGGCGGTGGACGTCGCGGTGCTCGACCCGCCGCGGACCGGCGCGGGTCGTGAGGTCATGACCGAGCTTCTCGCGCACCGGCCGCGCCGGGTCGTCTACGTGGCCTGCGACCCCGCCGCGCTCGCGCGGGACGTGGCGGTCGCGGCGGGCGAGGGGTATCGGCTCACCGAGCTCCGCGCGTTCGACCTGTTCCCGATGACCTCGCACGTGGAGTGCGTGGCGACCTTGGAGCCCGCGGGCGCGACCGGTGCCGCGGGCGCGACCGGTGCCGCGGGCGCGACTGGCTCCGAGGACGCGACCGGCTCCGCGGAGCCGGCCCGGCCAGGCACGGGCAGCACGGCGCTACCGCGATGACCGTTGACGGCCACGTGGCCGCGCCGCAAGGCTTTGTGTTCATGCCCCGAACGCCGCCCGGCTCCCAGTCGTCGCTGCGCGCCGCCAACCGGGACCGGGTCCTGGGCGTGCTGCGGCGGGAGGGCAGCCTCGCCCAGGCGGAGATCGCGCGGCTGACCGGGCTGTCCCCGGCGACCGTCTCCAACATCGTCGGTGAGCTGCGCGAGAGCGGGGACGTCGACGTGCGCCCCGCGGTGAGCGGCGGGCGGCGGGCGGTCCGGGTGTCGCTGTCACGGCGGTCCGGAGTCGTGATCGGGCTCGACTTCGGCCACCGCCACCTGCGGGTCGCCGTCGGCGACCTCGCGCACGAGGTGCTGGCCGAGGACGTCGTCGACATCGACGTCGATCACCAGGCCCAGGAGGGCATCGCGACGGCCGGCCGGCTGGTCGACGACCTGCTCGGGCGGCTCGCCGTCGACCGGGCGGACGTGGTCGGCGTGGGCATGGGCCTGCCCGGCCCGATCGACGCGGTCACCGGCGCCGTCGGATCCTCGGCGATCCTGCCCGGCTGGGTCGGCGTGCCCGCCGCCGCGCAGATGTCGGAGCGGCTCGGGCTGCCCGTCCGGGTCGACAACGACGCCAACCTCGGTGCCCTCGCCGAACTGCACTGGGGCGCCGGCCAGGGCGTCCGCGACCTCGCCTACCTCAAGGCCTCCACCGGCGTCGGCTCCGGCCTGGTCATCGACGGGCGCGTCCACCGCGGCGGAGCGGGAACCGCCGGCGAGATCGGGCACACCACGCTGGACGAGAACGGCTCGGTCTGCCGCTGTGGAAACCGCGGCTGCCTGGAGACGATCGTCGGAACGTCGGTGCTGCTCGAGTCGCTGCGCACGAGCCACGGGCCGGACCTCACCGTGCGCGGGATGATCGACCGGGCGGTCGCCGGTGACGCGGGATGCGCCCGCGTGGTCTCGGACGCCGGCCGGGCCATCGGGAACGCGGCCGCGAACCTGTGCAACCTGCTGAACCCCCAGATGATCGTCGTGGGCGGCGACCTCGCGGCGGCGGGGGAGACCCTGTTGGAACCGATGCGCCAGGTGGTGCACCGCTTCGCGGTTCCGGCGGCCGTCCCGACAATCGTGGCCGGCGTGCTCGGCGAGCGTGCGGAGGTCCTCGGCGCCCTCGCGCTGGTGCTGCGCGAGGGCGAGCCGATCCCGCGCTGACCGGGCGCCATCCTGACCGGGCGCCATCCTGAGCGGCGCCGCGCCGACCCCTCCGGCCTGACGGGCGCGTCCGCGCAGGCCCAGCTCCGGAGTACCAGCTCAGGGCGTGTTCCGGCCCCACCATCACGACCCTGGGTCGCCGATCTGTGCCGTCGAGTCGTGATGCCATCGGAACATGAACGGGAAACTTTGCGGACCTAATCCTTGTATTCAAGTCTTGACGGCAAAGTCGTCCTCTCCGCAGACTGCCACCAGAGCGTGACCGGTTCGCTCCGGCACGCAGCAGCGAACTCGGGAGGGGCGCGTGGCAGACAACTCGCTCGACGACGGGGTACCTCGGCGCGGTCGGATGCGCGGCCATGCGGGGAGACGGCGAGGTCGCCTTTTCGCGGCCGCGTCGGTGGCGGTCATGGTCGTGCTGGCCGCGGTGGGATGCACGTCGGACTCGTCCGATGACGAGGCGCCCCAGGGAGGATCCGAGAGCGGAACCATCGCGCTCCTGTTACCCGAGACCCAGACGACCCGCTACGAATCGGCCGACCGCCCCTACTTCGAGGCGCGGATGGCGAAGATCTGCCCCGACTGCAAGGTGCTGTACTCGAACGCCGACCAGGACTCGGCCGCCCAGCAGAACCAGGCCGAGCAGGCCATGACCAACGGCGCCAAGGTCCTCGTCCTGGACCCGGTGGACGGCGAGGCCGCGGCGGTGATCGCCCGCAACGCGCGGGACCGTGGCGTGCGCGTGGTCTCCTACGACCGGCTCATCCAGAAGGCGCCCGTCGACGCCTACATCTCCTTCGACAACGAGAAGGTCGGCCAGTTGCAGGGCCAGGCGCTCCTCGACGCGATCGGCGACCGGGCCGGCGCCGGCAAGGTCATCATGATCAACGGCTCGCAGGACGACCCGAACGCCCAGCAGTTCAAGGACGGCGCGCTGTCGGTCCTGGAGGGCAAGGTGACGATCGGCTTCGACACGTTCACCCCCGACTGGTCTCCCGACACCGCCGGTCGGGAGATGGACCAGGCGATCACCACCGTCGGCCGGGAGAACATCGTCGGGGTCTACGCCGCGAACGACGGCATCGCCGGCGCCGTGGTCGCCGCGCTGCGCCGGGCGAACGTGAACCCACTGCCGCCCGTCACCGGCCAGGACGCCGAACTCGCCGGGGTACAGCGCGTACTCGCCGGAGATCAGCACATGACCGTCTACAAGGCCATCCGCCCGGAGGCGGAGCAGGCGGCCGACCTGGCGCTCGCGCTGCTGCGCGGTGAGCCCGTCGACACGATCGCGACCGGGCGCGTCGACAACGGCAACGGTCAGGTTCCCGCCGTCCTGCTGGAACCGGTCGCGGTCACCCGGGACACCGTCGCCGAGACGGTGGTGAAGGACGGCTTCCTCGCCAAGGCCGACCTGTGCGCCGGCACGTACGCGGCGGCCTGCGCGTCCGCCGGCATCTCCTGACCTCGCGCCCCCGTCCCTGAGATCCGCGGTGAGCTGCTCCGCCGGCGGCTCACCGCGGATCCCCTCGTGGCTGCTCCTGGAAGGCACGGGCCCGTAATGTCCGATCTGGTGTTGTCCCTACGTGGGATCTCCAAGCGTTTCGGCGCGGTGCAGGCGCTCACCGACGTCGACCTGGATCTGCGCGCCGGGGAGGCGCTCGCCCTCGTCGGCGACAACGGCGCCGGCAAGTCCACGCTGGTCAAGTGCATCTCCGGCGTCTCGCCGCCGACCGGCGGGGAGATCTGGTTCGCCGGCCGCCCGGCACGCCTCGAGCGCCCGCAGGACGCGGTGGCTCTCGGGATCGCGACCGTCTACCAGGATCTCGCGCTCTGCGACAACCTCGACGTCGTCAACAACCTCTTCCTCGGCCGCGAGCGCCGCCGGCGGGTGGGCCGGTTCGCCGGCGCGCTCGACGAGATCGGCATGGAACGCAGCGCGCTGGACCTCCTGCGCACCCTGGCGGTGAGCATCCCGAGCGTGCGCATCCCGGTCGCGTCGCTGTCCGGCGGCCAGCGGCAGTCCGTCGCGATCGCGCGCTCGCTGCTCGGCGATCCGGCGGTGGTCCTGCTCGACGAGCCGACCGCCGCGCTGGGGGTGGCGCAGACCGAGCAGGTGCTCGACCTCATCGTCCGGCTGCGCGAGCGCGGCCTGGCCGTGCTCGTGATCAGCCACAACCTCGCGGACGTCTTCGCCGTGTGCGACCGCGTCGCGGTGCTCCGGCTCGGCCGTAACGCCGGCACGTTCGACATCGGCTCCGCCTCCCGGGAGGACATCGTGGCCGCGATCACCGGTGCGGACACGGCGCCCGGAACGGGCGCGGAGGAGGTTCGGCCACGATGAGCGAGCCCACAGCCAGCCCCGCCCCACCGAATTCCGCCGCGAGGCCGGTCGGCGCAGTCGCGGCCGGTCGGGGTGACGCGGCGGTCGACCCGCGACTGCTCTTCGCCGGCCCGGGCCTGCGCGGCCTAGCGGGCTCGGCGCTGCGCCACGTGCGCGCGGGCGAGCTCGGATCGCTACCGGTCATCGTCGGGCTCGTCGTGATCTGGACGATCTTCCAGTTCCAGAACTCGAACTTCCTCACCTCCTACAACCTCACGAACCTCGCACTGCAGGTCGCCGCGACCGGGACGATCGCCACCGGCGTCTTCCTCGTCCTGCTGCTCGGCGAGATCGACCTGTCGGTCGGCTGGGTCAGTGGGCTGTGCGCGTCGGTCATGGCGGTGCTGTCGGTGCGCCACGGGTGGGCGCCGGTTCTGGCGATCGTGGCCGCGCTGGTCGTCGGCGCCGCCGTAGGCGCCCTGCAGGGCAGCCTGTTCGCCGTGTTCGGCGTCCCGTCCTTCGTCGTGACGCTGGCGGGCTTCATCGCCTGGCAGGGCGTGCAGCTCAAGGTGCTCGGCCGGGACGGATCGCTCAACCTGCCGGACAGCGAGATCACGAAGCTGACGTCCACCTTCTTCACCGACGCCACCGGATGGGTGATCGCCGGGATCGCCGTGGCCGGGTATGCCGGTGCCCAGCTCGCCGAGGTCCGCGGCCGCCGGCGGGCCGGGCTGCGGCCCCGCCCGATCGCGGAGGTCGCGGTGCGGGTGGTCGTCGTGGGCGGCGCGCTCATCGCGGCGGTGGCGATCCTCAACGACGACCGCGGGCTGCCGCTGGCGCTGCTGATCTTCGGCTGCCTGGTGCTGCTGGTGGACCTGGTTTCGCGGCGCACAAGCTACGGCCGCCACCTGTACGCCGTCGGCGGCAACGTCGAGGCGGCGCGCCGGGCCGGTATCAACGTGCGCGCGCTGCGCGTCTCGGCGTTCGCCGCCGCGTCCTGCCTGGCCGGCGTCGGCGGTGTCCTCGCCGCCGCGCGGCTGACGAGCGTCACGCAGGCCTCCGGTGGCAGCGACACGCTGCTCAACGCGATCGCCGCGGCGGTGATCGGCGGGACGAGCCTGTTCGGTGGGCGCGGCCGGGCCTGGTCGGCGCTGCTCGGCATCCTGGTGATCGGTTCGATCGCCAACGGGATGGACCTGCTCGGTCTCGACCAGTCGGTCAAGTTCATCATCACCGGGTCGGTCCTGCTCGGCGCGGTGCTTCTGGACGCGGCCGCGCGCCGGGGGAGGCAGGCGAGCGGCCGCGGGTGAGCCACCCGAGTCCCCAACGGCGCTGACCGTGTGTAATCGCGAGCGATCCGATCGGGGGTGCCCATAACGGCCGTTCACATGTGACGGCGACGTGACAACAAGATGACAGACCCAGCGGCGTTCGTGCGAAGGGCCCGCCGGCCCGGGAAAAAAGCCCCGCCGGCGGGCCCTCGTGGTGTCTGGAGCGGCCCGGCGCGGGGCCGCACGCCAGGCCCTCCGACGCGTCATGCCTGGTTCCCGGGCCCTCTTCACCGACTACTCGTCGCACATTACCGACAACGGGGAGGTGGATTTTACCGCGACCCGGCAAAATATCTGACGCTCTTCGGGCAGCTCACATGTCGGGAGCCTGTCTGCGGAGCCCGGGGTGCCCTGCGTAGACTTTGCCGGACCCGGACCGATCCCCTTTCGGGGGAGGGAGAGCACGCCGTGTCGCTTCTGTCGACGATCGACAGCCCGCAGGACGTCAAGCGCCTCGACCATGAGGAGCTGGTGACGCTCGCGGCTGAGATCCGTGATTTCCTCATCCACGCGGTTGCCCGCACAGGCGGCCACCTAGGGCCGAATCTGGGCGCTGTAGAACTCACTCTCGCAATCCACCGAGTGTTCGATTCACCATTCGACCGTGTCCTCTGGGACACGGGCCACCAGTCCTATGTTCACAAGATTCTGACCGGCCGCCGGGAGCAGTTCGACCGCCTCCGTCAGCGCGGCGGGCTCTCCGGCTACCCGAGCCAGGCCGAGTCCGAGCACGACATCATCGAGAACTCGCACGCCTCCACGGCGCTGTCGTACGCCGACGGGTTGTCCCGCGCCTACGAGCTGCGCGGGGAGAACCGGGCCGTCGTCGCGGTCGTCGGTGACGGGGCGCTGACCGGCGGAATGTGCTGGGAGGCGCTGAACAACATCGCCGCCAGCGACCGGCAGGTCGTCATCGTCGTCAACGACAACGGCCGGTCCTACTCACCCACCATCGGCGGCCTCGCCGACCACCTCGCGTCGCTGCGCCTGGCGCCCGAGTACGAGCAGGTCCTGGACGTCGTCAAGCAGGTGCTGGGCCGCACCCCGCTCGTCGGCGCACCGCTGTTCGACGCCCTGCACGGCATCAAGAAGGGCATCAAGGACGTCGTCACCCCGCAGGGCATGTTCGAGGACCTCGGGCTGAAGTACGTCGGCCCGGTCGACGGCCACGACGTGGTCGCCATGGAGTCGGCGCTGCGCCGGGCCAAGGACTTCGGCGGCCCGGTGATCGTCCACGCCATGACCCGCAAGGGCTTCGGGTACCCGGCGGCCGAGCAGGACGACGCCGACAACTTCCACGCCGTCGGCGTCATCGACCCGCTGACCGGCAAGCCGAAGTCGGCGGCCAAGGGCGCCACCTGGACCTCGATCTTCTCCGAGGAGATCGTCCGGATCGGCGCCGAGCGCCCCGACGTGGTCACCATGACCGCGGCGATGCTCCAGCCGGTCGGCCTGAAGTCGTTCGCCAAGGCCTTCCCGGACCGGGTCTTCGACGTCGGCATCGCCGAGCAGCACGCGGTCACCTCGGCCGCCGGCCTGGCCATGGGCGGTCTCAAGCCCGTCGTGTGCATCTACGCGACGTTCCTGAACCGCGCCTTCGACCAGGTCCTCATGGACGTCGCCATGCACCGCCAGCCGGTGACCTTCGTGCTCGACCGTGCCGGGATCACCGGCGAGGACGGCGCGTCCCACAACGGCATGTGGGACATGTCCTTCCTGCAGGTCGTGCCGGGCCTGGCGATCGCCGCCCCGCGTGACGCCGCGACCCTGCGCGCCGAGCTCGACGAGGCGGTCTCCAACACCGACGGCCCGACGGTCGTGCGTTACCCCAAGGGCAAGGTCGCCGCGGACTCGCCCGCGATCGACCAGGTCGGCGGGGTCGACGTCCTCTACCGGGCGCCGGCGGCCGCGCGGCACCGCGAGGTGCTGCTCGTCTCGATCGGCGCGATGGCCCCGACCTGTCTGGACGTCGCCGAGCGTGTCGCCAGCCAGGGCATCGGCATCACCGTGGTCGACCCGCGGTGGGTCAAGCCGCTCGACCCGGCGCTGGTCGACCTCGCCCGTGACCACGACCTCGTCGTCACCGTCGAGGACAACGGGCGGGTCGGCGGCGTCGGTGCCTGCGTCGCGCAGCTGCTGCGGGACGCCGACGTCGACGTCCCGGTGCGCGAGTTCGGGGTCGCCCAGCGCTTCCTCGACCACGGCAAGCGCGACGACGTGCTGGCCGAGGTCGGCCTCGCCCCGCAGGACCTGGCCCGCAAGGTGATCGAGGCGGTCGCCAAGCGCCAGCACGCCCTCATGGGCGACGAGGTCGGCGCGGACGAGTCCAACCAGACCCCCGCCGGCGGCGGCCAGGCCTGACCGGCCGGGCCTGACCGACAGGGCCCGCCCCGCCGGGCACGCCCCGCCGGGCCTGACCGGCCAGGCCTGACCGGCACGGCCGGGTCGCGCCCGTGCGCGGCCCGGCGCGGGTGCCGTCCGGTGGACGCCTTAGGCTGACCCGGTGAGTCGGCGTCCCGCGCACCGCGAATCCCCGTCCGCCGTGGCTGGCGGGGACGTCGTGCGTGGGCCCGCCGCCGCACCGGCGGCGGGCCCCGACGAGGCCCGCCCGGCGGAGGAACCGGCTGCCCCCGCCGCCCGTCGGGGCGTGCGGTGGTGGGTGGTCCGCGCAGCCCTGGTGCTCGCCGCCGCGCTTCTGGTCGTGGCGCTGGTCGGCCAGTGGAACGACGTCCGGGACTCGCTGGGCGACCTGACCGTTCTCGGTGTCGTCGGCTCCGGCGTGGCGACGACGCTCGCGGTCGGCGCCACCGTCCTGTCCTGGCGTGCCGTGCTCGCCGGGCTCGGTGCGCTGCTGCCGCTGCGCGCCGCCGTCCGGATCTTCTGCGTCGGCCAGATCGGTAAGTACATTCCGGGCAGTGTGTGGCCCGTCCTCGCCCAGATGGAGCTCTCCCGCGACTACGGGGTCTCCCGGCCGAAGTCGGCCCTGGCGAGTCTTGTCGTGCTCGCGCTGGCGGTGCCCTGCGGCGGTCTGGCCGCGGCCGTCACCCTGCCCTTCTCCTCCCGCGACGCGCTCGCCGACTACTGGTGGGCGCTGGCGGTGGTGCCCGTCTTCGCGGTGGTGCTCTACCCTCCGGTGCTCGCCAGACTGCTGACGGTCGCGTTCCGGCTGCTGCGCCGCCCGCCGCTGACCGAGCCGCTGACCGCCCGCCCCATCGCCGTGGGCGCTGGCTGGCTGCTGGGCAGCTTCGCCTGCTACGGCCTGGGGACCTGGCTGCTGGTCCGTGACCTCCAGCCGGAGGTCGGCGGCGCCCGGCTGGTGGCGCTGTGCGTCGGCGCCTACGCCCTGGCCTGGACCGCGGGCTTCCTGGTGCTCGTCCTGCCCGCGGGCGCGGGCGTGCGTGAGGCCGTACTGGTGCTTGCCCTGGCCCCGGCGCTGCCGAGTGGCCCGTCGACGCTGATCGCTCTTGTCGCGCGCCTGCTCGCCACGGTCGCCGACATCGTCTGGGCGCTGGTCGGGGTGGCGCTGCGCCCGCGTGGCGAGGCGGTCGCCAGTAGGCCGGAGGACCTCGCCGCGTCGGGCCAGACCGGCCCACGGGCCGGGGGTGCCGCGGCCGTCGCCCAGCCGGCGCCGAGTAACCGCTGATCCGCGCACCGGCGAGGAAATACCGCCGTTCCGCACACCGTCAATGACCGGGAGCGTGACCGGTGGGGTGCCCAGAGCGATGTCCTCCGTATTCGGATCATCGGTCGGGTGTCCTTTCGGGTGGAGTCCGGAAACCGTGGCGGCCCAGCTTTTCGCAGGATGTGATGCTCGGCGGTAAAGCGGCGGGTGATGCTTTTCCTCCGTGGGGGCGTCGGCGGCCGATGCGGCGGGGGACTCATCGTCGGTGTCCTGTTCCGGCTGATGCCGTGAACCGGCGCGAATCGGTCGGATTCATCTGCTGATCGCATCGGTGAGTATCGATTTTCATTCCGCGGGTGCAACGACGTCCGGGCACGGATCACCGTGTTCGGTGATCCGTGCCCGGACCCGCTTCAGGTGGACGACGGCCTGCCGACCACAGGCAGGGCCTGGGAGACCGCGGGCGTCGCGGGCGCCGGAGACATTGCGGGTGCCGGGGGCGTCGCGGGCGCTGCCGTCCTCGCGGGCGACGGCAGCAGCGTGGCCACTGCCGCGGCGGTGAGCAGGACGGCCGCCCCCACCCACAGCGCGGGCCGGGTGCCGTCCACGAACGCCCCGGGGCTCGCGTAGCCGCCGTTCGCGGCGAAGACCGAGGCCAGCACCGCGACGCCCAGGACACCGCCGAGCTCGCGCATCGCGTTGTTCGTGCCGGAGGCGAGACCCTCCTGCTCCGCCGGGACCGAACCGAGGGCCACCGACGCGACCGGAACGAAGAACAGCGCCATGCCCACACCGGCCAGGACGAAGGGCGGGACGACCCCGGCGTAGTCGGCCCCGGTGTCCAGGATCGTCGCGAGCCAGGCCAGGCTCACGGCCTCGATCGCCATACCGGCCACGATCAGCGGGCGCCCGCCGATCCGATCCGAGAGCGGTCCGGCGATCGGGGCGATCAGCAGGGGCATCGCCGTCCAGGGCAGCGTGCGGATGCCGGCCTCGAGGGGCGAGTAGTCGAAGACGTTCTGCAGGGCCTGCGCCAACAGGAAGATCGACCCGAACATGCCGACCGAGAACAGCAGTGACACGGCGTTCACCGCCGCGAACCCGCGGCGGCGGAACAGTGACATCGGCAGCATGGGGCTCCCGCCGCGCCGGGCCACGCGCCGTTCCCAGGCGATGAAGGCGCCGACCCCGGCCGCGCCGGCCAGCAGTGACGTCAGGACGGCCGGGCTCGTCCACCCGTGGCTCTCACCGCGGACCAGCCCGAGCGTGACGCCGAGCAGCCCGGCGGAGATGATCACGACACCCGGCAGGTCCAGCCGGCCGGCCGGCCCGCGGGACTCGGTGAGCCTGCGCAGCGCGAGCGGGACCGTCACCAGGCCGATCGGCACGTTCAGCCAGAAGATCCACTGCCAGCTCGCCCCGTCGGTGATCGCGCCACCGACCAGGGGGCCGACGGCCACGGCAAGCCCGGACATCGCCCCCCACACGCCGAGCGCGGCGCCCCGGCGCTCGGGTGGGACCGCCGCCGACAGCAGCGTCAGGCTCAGTGGCAGGACCAGCGCCGCGCCGACGCCCTGCATGGCCCGGGCGGCGATGAGCGCCTCGATGGACGGCGCGAGCGCCGCGCCGAGGCTGCCCAGGGTGAACACCCCGAGCCCGGTGGCGAACACGGCACGCCGCCCGAGCCGGTCGCCGAGAGCGGCGCCGGTCAGCAACAACACCGCGAACGGCAGCGTGTAGGCGTTCACCACCCATTCCAGGCCCTCCAGGCCCGCCCCTAGATCGTCGCGGATCTGGGGGAGCGCGGTGGTGACCACCAGGTTGTCCAGGGCCACCATGAACGCCGTTATGGACGTCACGACGAACGTCCAGACAGTGGCGGATCGCTTGTCGGTCACGAGTTCCCTCCAAGGTCTTGAGTGCTCACTACCTTCGTCGGATAGTGATTGGTCACTAGATTCGTGGTGCGGGCGAGGGGTGCGGACAGGAGGAACGGGTGTGAGGGAGGCGAAGGCGGGTCTGGAACGGCGTGGGCCGACCCGGGCCGGTCTAGCTGCAGATCTCCCGGGCCCAGCGGTCGCCGATCTCCTGCAGGTTCATCGCGGCCACGACGTTGAGCAGCATGCCGTGCCCGAAGAACGTGCGCAGTTCCTCGTCGTCGCATCCGCTGACACGTTCGACGGTCTGCCACAGGTCCCGGAAACCCTGCCGGGTGACCTCCTGGATGTCCGGGTCGCCGCAGGAGGCGTAGCTCTGCATCTGCATGAGCAGGTAGGTGCGGTCGGTGAGCAGCTCGTCGTAGGCGGACCCGATCGCCGTCAGGGCGTCGGCTCCGACCAGGTCGCCCGCCGCGGTCTCGAAGCGTTCGCGGGTCAGGGTGAAGGTGGCCCGGACGGCCGCCAGGAACAGTTCCTTCTTGGTGGGGAAGAGCCGGAACAGATAGGGCTGGGAGATGCCGGCACGGCTGGCGATCGCCTCGGTGGACGTGCCGGTCAGGCCGCCCAGGGCGAACTCCTCGACGGCCGCCGCGAGCACCACCGCGCGTCGTTGCTCCGCGCTCATCCGGGTGCCGGTGCCACCGGTCGTCCTTGGGGCCACGACCTAAAGGTAGTGGTCACTCAATAACCAAGTCAAGGAGAATATCGGCCCGGAGCGCGGCGGATCCGAGCGGCGGCCTCGGACGGGCACTCCGGGCGGGCGGGCAGTACCGGCGTCCGCCCGCCCGGAGTTCTCATCCGCTCAGGCGACGGTGGCGACGCCCGGAGGGTTGAAACGGCGACCGGTCACGCGTTCGCTGATGCCGGTGCGGTCCAGGTACGGGGTGATGCCGCCGAGGTGGAAGGGCCAGCCGGCGCCGAGGATCATGCACAGGTCGACGTCCGCCGCCTCGGCCACGACGCCCTCGTCCAGCAGGAGCCTTATCTCCTGGGCCAGCGCCGAGAGCGCCGCCTCGCGGACCTGCTCGGGCGTCATCGCCGCGCCCTCCCGAGCGGTCGGCGCGGTGCCGTCGCCCATGCTCCGGACGAGATCGGCGACCTCCGGGTCGACGATCTGCTCGCCGCCCGGTCCGGCCGTGTAGAAGCTGCTCTTCCCGGCGGCCACGACCCGCGCCAGGCCGTCCGGCGTGCGGAACCGGTCGGGCATGGCCTGGTGCAGGGTCCGGGCCACGTGCAGTGCGACCGGCGGGCCGACCAGCGAGAGCAGGACCAGCGGCGACATCGGCAGTCCGAGTGGGTCGAGCGCGCCGTCGGCCTGCTCGATCGGGGTTCCGGTCTCGGTGGCCGCGAGCACCTCGCCCATGAACCGGGTGAGGAGGCGGTTCACCACGAAGGCCGGCGCGTCCGCGACCAGCACCGCGTTCTTCTTCAGCTGCTTCGCGACCTGCAGCGTGGTCGCGATCGCGGCGTCGTCGGTCCGCGGGGTGCGGACGACCTCGACCAGGGGTAGTACCGCCACCGGGTTGAAGAAGTGCAGTCCGGCGACCCGCTCCGGATGGGTCAGGTCGGCGGCCATCTCCGTCACCGAGAGGGCCGAGGTGTTGGTGAGCAGCAGCGTCTCCGGCTTCACCACGGACTCGAGCTCGGCGAGCACCGCCTTCTTGACCGACATGTCCTCGAAGACGGCCTCGATGATCAGGTCGGCGTCGGCGAACGCGTCCTTGGTCAGTGAGCCGGTCACGGAGGCCTTGAGCCGGTTCGCGCGGTCGTGGGAGATCCGTCCGCGCAGCAGCAGGTTGTCGATCTCGCTGTGGACGTGTGCGACTCCCGCGTCGAGACGTGCCTGGTCGAGGTCGGTGAGGACGACCGGCACCTCCAGCCGCTGGGCGAACAGCAGCCCGAGCTGGCTGGCCATCAGCCCCGCGCCGACCACGCCGACCTTGGTCACCGCCCGGGCCAGCGAGCGGTCGGGCCCGCCGACCGGCCGCTTGGCGCGCCGGTTCACCAGGTCGAAGGAGTAGAGCCCGGCGACGAGCTCCTCGCTGGACCCGAGATCGGCCAGCGCCGCCGTCTCGGCGGCGTACCCCGTGTCGGCGTCCGCGGTCTCCGCCAGGGCCATCAGCTCGAGCGCGCGGTAGGCGGCCGGGGCCGCGCCGTGCAGCCGGGCGTCCGCGAGGACGCGGCCGCGCTCCAGCGCCGCGGCCCAGGCGGCACCCTGCTCGACGGGACGGCGGCCCTTGGCCGGGTCCACCTCGCCCCGCAGCACCTGGCCGACCCAGTGCAGCGCCTCCTCGAGGAAGTCCGCGGCATCCAGCAGGACGTCACCGAGGCCGAGCGCGAACGCCTTGGGACCGCGCAGCGTCCGGTTCTGGCTGAGCGCGTTGTCGATCATGATGGTGACCGCGTTCTCCGGGCCGACCAGGTTCGGCAGCAGCTGGGTGCCGCCCCAGGCCGGCACCAGGCCGAGGAAGACCTCGGGCAGCGCGATCGGCGCGGCACCGGCGGAGATCGCCCGGTAGTCGCAGTGCAGCGCCAGCTCCAGGCCGCCGCCCATCGCGGCGCCGTTGACCAGCGCGAAGGTGGGGACCCGCCGATCGCCCAGCCGGCCCTCGCCGACCCGGCGCAGCGCGGTGTGCCCAAGCTCGCCGAGCGCGGTGAGCTTCGGCCGGACCTCGGCCGGGTCGGTCAGCGACGACCGGTAGGAGAGGTCCGCGCCGGCGCAGAAGATGAACGGCTTGCCGGTCACCGCCACCGCCGCCACCGGCGGGTCGTGGGCCTCGATCTCCTCGACGGCGGTGAGCAGTGACCGCAGCCCGCCCGGGCCGAAGGTGCTCGGGCGGGTGTGGTCCTGCCCGTTGTCCAGGGTGATGAGCGCGACCGGGCCGCTCACGCCGCGCAGTTGTGCGTACCGGACATGGGCCTGCGTGACGACCTCGTCCGGGTGCTCCAGGGTCATCGCGGCGCTGCTCATGCTCCTTCTCCCGTTCGGCCGAAGTGCGGGTTCTCCCAGATCGTCGTCGCTCCCATGCCGAAGCCCACGCACATCGCGGTCATCCCGTAGCGGACCTCGGGATGCTCCTCGAACTGGCGGGCCAGCTGGGTCATCAGCCGCACTCCGCTGGAGGCGAGCGGGTGCCCGTACGCGATGGCGCCGCCGTAGGGGTTGACCCGCGGGTCGTCGTCGGCGAGGCCGAAGTGTTCCAGGAAGGCGATCACCTGCACGGCGAAGGCCTCGTTCAGCTCGAACAGGCCGATGTCGTCGATGCTCAGGCCGGTGCGGGCCAGCGCCTTCTCCGTGGACGGGATCGGCCCGACCCCCATGACCTCGGGCGCCACACCGACGAACCCGAACCCGACCAGCGACATCTTCCGGGTCAGGCCGAGCTCGGCGGCGATGTCCGCGGCGGCGAGCACGCAGCCGGTGGCGCCGTCGTTGATGCCCGCGGCGTTGCCCGCGGTGACCCGCCCGTGCGGCCGGAACGGTGTCCGCAGCCCGGCGAGGCCCTCGACGGTGGTGCCGGGCCGGGGCGGCTCGTCCGCGGTGACCAGCTCCCAGCCGCTCTCGACGTGCCGCGCGGCGACGGGGACGAGGTCGGGCTGGATCTTCCCGTCCGCGTACGCCTTGGCGGCCTTGGCCTGCGACGCGGCGGCGTAGGCGTCCGCCCGGGCCCGGGTGATCCCCGGGAACCGGTCGTGCACGTTCTCCGCGGTCATGCCCATGACCAGCGCGGAGGGGTCGACGAGGCGCTCGGAGACGAACCTCGGGTTCGGGTCCACGCCCTCGCCCATCGGATGGCGCCCCATGTGCTCGACGCCGCCGGCGATGGCGATGTCGTAGGCGCCGACGGCGATCGCGGACGCGGTGGTGGTCACCGCCGTCACCGCGCCCGCGCACATCCGGTCGATGGCGTAGCCGGGCACGGACTCGGGCAGCCCGGCCAGGATTCCGGCGACCCGGCCGATGGTCAGGCCCTGATCGCCGATCTGGGTCGTCGCCGCGATCGCGACCTCGTCGACCCGCTCGGGCGGCAGCGCGGGATTGCGCCGCATCAGCTCGCGGATGACCCGGACCACCAGGTCGTCGGCCCGGGTCTCGGCGTACACGCCCTTGGCCTTGCCGAAGGGAGTGCGTACACCGTCGACGAACACCACGTCCCGGATCGAACCCTGCGCGCTGACGAACACCATCGGCCTCCTCGACGCCTCACCCGTGGGCGGCACGTGCGCGGCCCGCGGCAGACGGTGTCGGGCCGGCTGCCCGCAGTGGCACCGGACCGCGACGGGAACAGCCTACGGCAGGAGTTACCCATGGGTAGGTAAGGGTCGGTACGTACCGCGCGTGCGGCCGGATCAGGACACGGCGGGTTCCCCACCGGATGGCGGACGGCCGCCGGTCCGCCGCGTTCTCGCCCGCGCGGACCCGCCGCCCGCCGTGGAACCGGTGCCGCCCGCTCCGCCGCCGGCGGTCTCGCCGCCGGTGGCTCCGGGCGCTGCGGCGGTGGCCGCGGGCGGGTCCACCAGGGCCGCGGCCACCGCCGCCGCCGTCAGCTCGACCTGCCAGGGGCGGGCGCCACCCGTGGTCAGCGCGGCGGTCACCGTCTCGGTGTCCCGCGTGGCCGGGGGAGTCCAGGTGACCCGGCGGGCGAGTGCCGGCTCCAGCAGGTTCTCCACCGGCATGCCCTGGTCCTCGGCGATCGCGTTCAGCGCCGCGCGCACGCGGGCCAGCCGCGCCGCCGCCACGGGGTCGCGTTCGGCCCAGCGGTTCTGCGGGGGGAGGCCGTCCCCACCCGGTCCCGCGGTGCTCGGCAGCTGGTTCTCGGGCATCTCGGCGGCCGCGCGCAGGGCGTCCATCCAGGTGGTCGCCGAGCGCCGCATCTTCATCCCGGAGAAGATCGGGAGCCGGGTCAGCGCGGCGGCGTCCTCGGGGGCCTTCAGCACCGCGTCCATGATGGCGCTGTCGGGCAGCACCCGGCCCGGCGCGATGTCGCGGGCGCGGGCCACCCGGTCACGGGCCTGCCACATCGACCGGACGGCGGCGAGCTGGCGGCGGCTGCGCGCGCGGTGGATCCCGCTCGTGCGCCGCCACGGCTCGGCCCGCGGCTCCCGCGGCGGAGCGGCGGCGATCGCGCCGAACTCCTGCCGGGCGAACGCCATCTTGTCCTGCGCGATCAGCTCGCTCTCGAGCTGGTCACGCAGCTCCACCAGCAGCTCCACGTCCAGGGCGGCGTAGCGCAGCCACGGCTCGGGCAGCGGGCGGGTCGACCAGTCGGCGGCGGAGTGCCCCTTCTCGAGCCCGAAGCCGAGCACCCGCTCGACCATGGCGCCCAGCCCCACCCGCTCGTAGCCCAGCAGACGGCCGGCGAGCTCGGTGTCGAACAGCGTCTTCGGGCGCAGGCCCAGCTCGGCCAGGCAGGGCAGGTCCTGGCTGGCGGCGTGCAGCACCCATTCCGTGTCGCCGACGGCGTCCTGCACGCCGCTCAGGTCGGGTAGCGCTATCGGGTCGATGAGCAGGGTGCCCGCGCCGGCCCGCCTGATCTGGACGAGGTAGGCACGCTGGCTGTACCGGTAACCGGAGGCGCGCTCGGCGTCGAAGGCGACCGGGCCGGTGCCGGCGGCCAGCCGCTCGGCGGCGCGGGTGAGGTCCTGCGGGTCGTCGAGGACGGGCGGGACGCCACCGGCCGGCTCCAGCAGCGGGATGGGTACGGTTGCCGACTCTTCGACAGCGGTGGCAGCATCGATCGCCACACCCTCACTGACCTGGTGCGTTGAGTCAGGAACCGTCGACGTCACGATCGGCGATGGTACGTGTGAATGACCGGCCTGGCAGCCCAGTCGGCCGAGCAATCGCACTAATTATACGCTTCGTGTTCGATGGTGGCTCCAAGGTAGTCGTTGCGGATGCGCTCCGTTGACATTCCCGGCGCGCAGTGTTCGGGCGGGGAGGTCCGGGTCCGCTCAGGTGCGGCGAGCAGGTAGCGGTACGACCCCGGAGAGGCGCGGCGGCAGCCCCGCCATCGCGGCCAACAGGTCGGCGAAGGAGTGCAGGTGCGCGGCGGCGTCCGCAGGATCCCACGGCGCCGCCCCGTCGGCCCCGCCGTGCGGCGGCTCCGGCACCGTCGGGTCCTCGGCCTCCTCCACTGATCCTGCCCAGCGTGGTGACCAGGAACACCGGAGCTCGACGTCGAAGTTGTCGCCGTCGGTGGCGAGCACCCCGAAGCGCCGGGACGAGGTGGTGGTGACCGTCCCGCCGAGGGCGCCGAGCTCGGCGCCGTGCGACTGCAACGACTCCCGTAGCCACGACCAGGCGACCCCGGGCAGCAGCGGGTCGTCGGCGACCTCCGGGTCCACCGAGGCGCGCGCATAGCAGACGATCCGGGTGGTGCCCTCCCAGGCATCCTGCCCATCGGGGTCGAACAGCAGCACGAACCGTCCGGAGGCCGCCTCGTCGTCACCGGTGAGGCCCCCGGCGAGCGCGAACGCGTAGGGAGCGATCCGGGCGGGCGCGGGGATCTCGCGGACGGCGACGTCCGGCCGCAGCTCCTCCAACGCCGCCCGCAGCGCCTCGGTGGCGGCCACGAAGAACGCCGGAGCGTCGCTCGGTGCCCGCGTGCCCCCCATGGCGGCAACGTTAGGGCGTGCACCTTGGTCGCGCTGGCCGGACGTCGGAGAGTGCCGCTTAGCGCCCTCCGGGTGGGAACGGGCGCTTCGGGTCAGCGGGGCGAGCCGCGCCGGCGCGGCCTGCTCGGGCGGCTGCGCCGACGCCGGGCGCGTCCCGCCGAGCGTCGCCGGCCGGCCGGCCGGGACGAACGGGTCCCCCGGGAGGCCTGGATGTGGTGCGGGACTGTGCAGGCTCACGCCACGGCCCTGGAATCGGATCGGCCGGCGCCGCGGCGCGCGGTAACGGTTACGACGGTCACGGGCCGGTCGGCCCCGGCACCCGCCGGTGGCACCGCGGCGGGCGCGGCGCCGACGAGAATCGCGTGGCCGCACACGACACAGGCACGTTCCGGGCAGTCGGCGCTGTGGCCGTCCTCGCACGGGGGTTGCTCGAACTGTTGCTGTCGCGCGCATCCCGCGCAGTAGCGGATGTGATCGTCGGCGCTCACCAGGACCTGGTCCACTCGCGTATCACTCCCCGGGCACGGCTGCGTCGTTCGCGTGGTAGCTGCGTCGTTCGTAGCTGCGTCGTTCGCGTGGTGTCAGCCTGCGGGCGGGTGTGGCGTGAACCTGACCGCGGCGCAGCCCCCCGCGGGCCGCGTCAGCGCGCCGTCCAGCCGCCGTTGGCCGGTCGGTCAGGAGGCTGAACGCGGGACATCGCGGATTGTTGCCGCCTATTCCGACCGGTCTGACGGTGCCACGGGTAGGGCGGTTCTCCGCGCATTCTCACCGGCGTGTCGCGTGCGGCCGGCTGTGCGCGGTGCGGGGCCGACGTTCCCTCGGGGGTGGAAAGAGGTGGTTCGTCGCCGCCGGGCGGGTGACCTCGGCGTACGGGCGGCCTCAGGGCGCCGGCTAGCTCAGAGCGCCGGCGAGCTCAGCTCGCGGGCGCGGAGCTGGCGCGCCCCGGGGAGCCGCCGTGCCCGGACGTGCCGTGCCCGGACGTGCCGTCGGATGCCGGGGCCGGCTCCCGCAGCCAGTGCCGCTCCACGAAGAACGGCGCCACCGGCAGGACGGACGCCCCGAGCGCGAGCAGCGTCCGCTTCACCGGCCACCGCCGCAGCGACCCCACGTACAGGATGAGCAGGCAGTACGCGATGAACAGCCCACCGTGGACCGGCCCGAGGATCTTCACGCCGATCTCGTGGTCGGCCCCGTGCTTGACCGCCGTCGCGATCAGGAGCAGGAGGAAGGAGGTCGCCTCGGCCAGGGACACCGCGCGGGCGGCGCCCATCGGCCACGCGCCGTCCTGGGTGGCGCCGTTCCGGGGGGAACCGTCCCGGATGGAAGGGTCGGTCATCGGACACTCCTCGACGTCGCTTGCGGCCTCGCCGTGCTCTGACATCGCCGGACGCGTTCTCCAGCCTGACTTCTACTGCGGGTAGAAGATATCGCACACAGTCGTGTGCCCTGCGCGGCATCTGTCCGCCGGGCGTGCAACGATCGGGCCATGTCCCTCGGAAGTACCGCCGTTGCGCCGCCTCGCCCCGGGGTCTCGCCCCGACGTCCAGGTCTCGCCGCGACTTCGCCGTTCCTGCGCGCCGCCGCCGGGGACCGCCCCGACAGCGTGCCCGTGTGGTTCATGCGGCAGGCCGGCCGGGTGCTTCCCGAGTACCGCGCCCTGCGCGCCACCACCGCCATGCTCGACTCCTGCCGCAACGCCGACATGGTCACCGAGATCACCCTGCAGCCGGTGCGCCGTTTCCGGCCCGACGCCGCGATCTTCTTCTCGGACATCGTCCTGCCGCTCGCGGCCGTCGGGGTGGACGTCGACATCGTCGCCGGGGTCGGGCCCGTGGTGGCCCATCCCGTCCGGGCGCCGTCCGACCTGGACGTGCTGCGCCCGCTGGAGCCCGGTGACGTGCCCTACGTGAGCGAGGCGGTGGCCTCCCTGGTCCGCGAGCTCGGGCAGACGCCGCTGATCGGTTTCGCCGGCGCGCCGTTCACCCTGGCCAGCTACCTGATCGAAGGCGGGCCGAGCCGCAACCACACCCGCACGAAGGCGCTCATGTACGCCGAGCCGGCGCTGTGGCACGACCTGCTCGGCCGGCTCGCCGACATCACGGCCGCCTTCCTGCGGGTGCAGGTCGACGCCGGCGCCGACGCCATCCAGCTGTTCGACTCGTGGGCGGGCGCGCTCAGCGAGGACGACTACCTGCGCTACGTGGCTCCGCACAGCACCCGGGTCCTCGCGGCGTTCGCCGACGACGGCATCCCGCGCATCCACTTCGGGGTGAACACCGGGGAGCTGCTCGGCGCGATGGGCGCGGCCGGCGCGGACGTCGTCGGGGTCGACTGGCGCGTCCCGCTGGACGAGGCCGCCCGCCGGGTCGGCCCCGGCCGTGCCGTGCAGGGCAACCTCGACCCGGCCGCGGTCTTCGCCCCGTCCGACGTGCTCGCGGCGAAGGTCCGCGACGTCTGCCGCCGGGGTGCGGCCGCTCCCGGGCACATCTTCAACTTCGGGCACGGCGTGCTTCCGGAGAGTGATCCGGGCGTGCTGGCGCACATCGTGGACCTCGTCCACCAGTTCTGACAGCGGGGCGGCAGCCACCGACTCGCCAGGCCCGCGCACGGGGCCGTAGGCCGGTCCGGGGCCGCTCGGCGGTGCCCGCCACCGGCGTGGCACGGCCGCGGGCGAGACTGGAGCCGGCCGCGGGACTCGGGCCGGTCCGGCCGGTGAGGTCGGTGGCGCCGTGGGCCCAGGGCCCCGATTCGGGGGCGGCCACACGGGGACGGCGTGAAGGGGCTGGGAGAAGACGTGCGGGTTGTGATCATTGGAGCGGGTATCGCGGGGCTGTCCGCCGCGAACGCGCTGGCGGGCAGGGCCGAGGTCACCGTGGTCGAGGCCGGTGACCGCATCGGCGGCAAGCTGCGCACCACCCCGATCGAGGGGTTGGCGGTGGAGGAGGGCGCGGAGGCCTTCCTCGTCCGCGTGCCGGAGGCGCTCCGGCTGGCCCGGCACATCGGGCTCGGGCACGACATCGTGCATCCGACGACGACCAAGGCCTCGCTGTGGGTGGGCGGGCGGCGCCGTCCCATCCCGCCCAACACGATGCTGGGAGTCCCCACCGACGTGCTCGGCCTGGTGCGCTCCCGGGTGCTCTCGCCCTTCGGGCTGCTGCGCGCCGCGGCCGACCTGGTGCTCCCGCGCACGACCCTGCCGACGGACCCGACGGTCGGCGGGTACGTCGGCGCCCGCGTCGGGCGGGAGATCGTGGACCGGCTGGTGGACCCGCTGCTCGGCGGCGTCTACGCCGGGCGGGCCGACGCGCTCTCGCTGCAGGCGACCGTCCCCCAGCTCACCCCGATCGCGACCGAGGACCGCTCGCTGCTGCTCGGCGCGCACCGCGTCCGGGCCCGGACCGGACCGGCCCCGGCGCAGACGCCCGTGTTCGCCTCGCTGCGCGGCGGCCTGGGCTCGTTCGCGGAGAAGGTGGCCAGCGCCAGCGGGGCCACGGTGCGGACCGGGCTGATGGCCCGGGAGCTGCGCCGGGTCGAGGGTGGCTGGCAGGTGCGCTGCGACCCGGTGGGCGGCGGCGAGGCGCCCCCGCCCCTGGTCGCCGACGCGGTGATCCTCGCGGTTCCCGCCGGCGCCGCGCGTGATCTCCTCTCCCCGATCGCCCCGCACGCGGCCGCGCCCCTCGCGGGGGTGCCGTACGCGTCGGTGGGCCTGGTCACACTGCTCTACCGGGGAGCTGTGCCGCCGCCCGGCAGCGGCCTACTCGTCCCCGCGCGGGCCGGCCTGTCGATCAAGGCGGTGACCTACCTGTCGGTGAAATGGCCGCACATCGCCCGCGGCGGCGACCTGACGGTCGTGCGGGCCAGCGTGGGCCGCGCCGGCGCCGACGACGACCTGCGGCGCGGCGATGTCGAGCTCGCCGGCGTCGTCGCCGCCGAGGTCGCCCAGGTCACCGGGATCAGCGCCCGTCCGATCGCCAACCGGGTCAGCCGCTGGGGCGGGGCGCTCCCGCAGTACCTGCCGGGGCACCTGGGCCGGATCGCGGCCGTCCGGCGCGCGCTGCCGGCGGGCATCGCGCTCGCCGGCGCCGGCTACGACGGTGTGGGCATCCCGGCGTGCATCCGTTCCGGCGAGGCGGCCGCGGCGTCGGTGGTGGGCCAACTGCGGCCGGACGGGACGCAGGCGGCGGAGTCCGAGCCGGCGGGTGCCTGACCCGCGGGTGCCCGGGGCGCGGGGGCCTGGGGCGGAGGGCGCGCCGCGGTGGTGGGCGGGCCCGCACCCCGCGGCGGTGGGCCTGGCTCGCTCGCCGACCCGCGGCCGGGGTGGACAATGGTGGCATGTCAACTGGCGATGACGTCCAGCGCAGCGGCGCCACCTCGGCGTCCGCGCCCTCCGTTCCGGGCGGGCGGCCGGCGGCCGCCGCTCCCACCACCGTCCCCACCACCACCGTCCCCACAGGTGCCCCCACCTCCGGCGCTCCCGGGCCTGCCGAGGGGGAGTCCACCAAGTCGGCCCGTGAGCTGAACGACGAGCTGCTCTACACGGGTTGGTTCGTGTTCGCCGCCCGGCAGCCGCTGCCCGCCGACCGCGCGGGCATCACGGCGGAGGCCGGCGAGCTGCTTGACGGCGCACTGGCGAAGGACGTCTACACCCGTGGTATCTACGAGGTCTCCGGCTACCGGGCCGACGCCGACGTGATGATCTGGTGGACCTCACCCAACCCGGACCTGCTGCAGCAGACCTACCAGCGTTTCCGGCAGACCGGCCTGGGGCGGTGCCTGGAGCCGGTGTGGTCCGCGGTGGGTCTGCACCGTCCGGCGGAGTTCAATCGGAACCACATCCCGGCCTATGTGCGCCGGGAGGACCCGCGGGACTACATCTGCGTGTATCCGTTCAACCGGTCGCTCGAGTGGTACCTGCTGCCCGACTACGAGCGCCGCGGCCTGCTCGCCGAGCACGGGATGATGGGCCGCGAGTACGAGGACGTGCGGGCCAACACCGTGGCCGCGTTCGGCCTGGGTGACTACGAGTGGCTCCTGGCGTTCGAGGCCGACGAGCTCCACCGGATCGTCGACTGCATCCGCCACCTGCGGGCGAGCGCCACGCGCCGCCACACCCGGCTGGAGACGCCGTTCTACAGCGGCGCCCGCAAGCCGCTGCCGGACGTCGTCGCCGCCCTGCCGTAACCCCGGGTCCCGGCCTTCCGGTTCCGCCCCCGCCACCGGCGGGCCGAGCCCCGGTCTCGCCTCTGCGGGCCGAGCCCGGGTCTCGCCTCCGCGAGAAGGAGGTCGGCGCCTGCCCGGGCGCCCCCACCCGTCCGGCAGGCGCCGACCGCCCCATTGCTGCCCTCACGGCCGGGCGGCGGATGTCGACCCGGGCGGGCAGAGACCACCGGCGTCCATTGGTCCGCAGGACCCGGGCGCTCGGTGGTCGGCGGCCGGGCGCTCCCCGGACCGGCCATGACTGACAGTAGCATCGCCGCTCGGTTCTGTCTGCTACTCGACAATAGAGCGCACTGAACGTAACCGCAAATCGCCTCAATTCGGTTGATTCGGTTTCTGTGTGACGGTGAGCAACCGAAGGGCCTCGGTTGTTTTAGCTACTCCTAGTCACCGGTGGGGCGGCCATACCCGACGCGGAGCTGTCGGAAACACGGCTTCGGCCCCGGGCGGGGCGCTGGTCGGCGGCGGTGGTCGTGCCGGTAACGTTGCCGCCTGACCATCGAGCGCCGCATGTCGGGGCCTGGGCGGACCGCGGCGGTCCGCGTCGGCGTCCCGGGTCGCGTCGGTTGCCCACACCGCGCGGAGGTGTTCCCCGGGCCGATTCGGGGCTGCCCGGGTCCGTACACGATCGCTGGAGGTCGGAGTCGGTGAAGCCGCGAGCGATGAAGCCACGGGGGAGTGAACCTGCGATGAACGCCTCGGTGCGAGGCGTCAACGTGCCTGGGCCCCGGGTCCGACCTTGTGTCCGCGTCGGCGATCTGCCCCACGAGCCGGTTGGTTCTGATCGACAATGGCTGCGGCGGGGAGATGCGCGGGGGGCGGTCTCCACCCGTCCAGCTCGCCGATCGGAACTGATGTACCGAGGTCCTGGGGGGGTCCTGCTGTGACGGAGACTGTGTCCGGAGGAACGAGACCATTCGGGGGGGCGAGATCGTCCGGGGGGGCGGTGCCCCCCGGCGGCCCGCGTTCGTCCGCGGGCCCGCGTTCGTCCGGCGGAGCCATGCCGCCCGGTGGGGCGAGGCCGGCGGGAGGGGCGAGGTCAGTGGGTGGAACGAGGCCGGCTGGTGGATCCTGGCCGCCCGCCGGCGGCCCGGGTGTCGTGCCGCAGGCCCGCGGCTACTTCGAACCGGGCCAGCAGACCCCTCCGGGGCCGCCCGTGCGGCCAGGCTGGCCGGGGCCGCCCGAGGAGTCCGACTGGCTGGAGCCGGAGCCGCCGGCGGAGGCTGACTGGTCGGAGCCGCCGGCGGGAACCGGCTGGCCCGAGCCGCCGGCCGCGCCAGGCTGGCCGGGGCCGCCCGCGCAACCGGCCGCCGGCCGGCACCACCGCGTGCCCGCCGGCACGCAGTTCGACTTCGCCCACGTCGAGACCTCGCCCGACGCGACCAGCTACCGGGCCCAGGTCGGCTGGGAACGGCGCTACGTCCGGCTGCTGGTGCTCTTCGACGCGATCGCCTGTGTGATCTCCGCGGGCCTGGCCTACTTCGTCCGCTTCGGGGATGTCGTCGACTTCGACACCGAGCCGCCCTCCTCGAAGCCGTACATCATCATGACGGTCCTGCTGCCGCTGGCCTGGGTGCTGGCGATGTCGCTGAACCGCGCCTACGAGACCCGCTTCCTCGGCGGCGGGTCGGAGGAGTTCCGGCGGGTCGTCAACGCCGCCGCCCGGCTCACCGCGCTGCTCGCCGTCGCCTCCTACGCGACGAAGGCCGAGATCGCCCGTAGCTACGTGCTCATCGCCTTCCCGGCCGCCACGCTGCTGTCGGTGGCCGGCCGCTCCGCCGGGCGCGGCATCCTGCACCGCATGCGGCGGCAGGGGCGTTGCCTGCACCGTGTCCTCGTCGTGGGGGCCGGCGAGTCCGCGGCCACCCTCGTCCGGCTCGCCCAGCGCGACCCGACCACCGGCTGGTCCGTCGTCGGTGTCTGCCTGGACCGCCTGCCCGGCCGGCACAGCCACGACCGCCCCGAGCGCAGCGGGTTCGACCTGCTCGGCGTGCCGATCGTCGGCACCTCGGAGAACCTGCACACCGCCATCCAGGCGACCCACGCGACAACCGTCGCGATCGGCCCGCAGATGGACGGCGAGACACTGCGCCGGGTCCTGTGGGCCCTCGAGGGCAGCGACGTGGACGTCCTGGTCAGCTCGGCGCTGACGGACGTGACCGGGCCGCGGATCTCGATCCGGCCGGTGGCCGGCCTGCCGCTGCTCCACATCGAGGAGCCCGAGCTCACCGGTACCCGCCGGCTGATGAAGATGGCCTTCGACCGGATCGTCGCCGGCACCGCGATCCTGCTGTTCGCCCCCCTGCTGATCGGCCTCGGCCTGGCGGTGCGGCTCACCAGCCGCGGACCGGCGATCTTCAAGCAGACCCGGGTCGGGCGCGGCGGCAGCGAGTTCCGGATGTACAAGTTCCGTTCGATGTATGTAGACGCCGAGCAGCGCAAGGCGGAGCTCGAGTCGAGCAACGAGCGCGCCGAGGGCCTGCTGTTCAAGATGCGGGACGACCCTCGGATCACCAAGGTGGGCAAGTTCCTCCGGAAGTGGTCGCTCGACGAGCTGCCCCAGCTGTTCAACGTGGTCAACGGCAGCATGTCGCTGGTCGGCCCGCGCCCGCCGCTGCCCTCGGAGGTCGCGCGCTACGAGGACGACGTCTACCGCAGGCTGATGGTCAAGCCCGGCCTCACCGGGCTGTGGCAGATCAGCGGGCGCAGCGACCTGGAGTGGAACGAGTCCGTCCGGCTCGACCTGCGCTATGTCGAGAACTGGTCGCTGGCCATGGACTTCGTCATCCTGTGGCGCACGCTGTTCGCCGTGCTGCGCCGCGAGGGCGCCTACTGACAGCGGGTCCCTCCTGCTGCCAGCGGGGCTGGCGGGTGCCCGCCGGGGCCTACTGGCCGCGGGCGCCCTCGACCCAGCCGGCCTCGACCAGGTGCGCGAGCACCCGGTCGACGGCCTGCTCGGTCGGCAGGCCCGCCGTGTCGACCACCACGTCGGCGTCGGCCGGCTCCTCGTACGGGTCGGAGACGCCGGTGAAAGCGGGGATCACCCCCGCCCGGGCCTTGGCGTAGAGGCCCTTGCGGTCCCGTGCCTCGCACACCTCCAGCGGGGTCGACACGTACACGAGCACGAAGCCGCCGCCGCGGGCGGTGGTCATCGCTCGCACCTGGGCGCGGACATCAGCGTAGGGCGCGATCGGCGCGCACACGGCGATCCCGCCGGCGCCCGCGACCTCCGCGGCGACGAAGCCGATGCGGCGCACGTTCGTGTCCCGGTCGGCGCGGGAGAAGCCCAGGCCCTGGGAGAGATGCGTCCGCACGATGTCGCCGTCGAGCAGGGTGACCCGCCGGCCCCGTTCGAGCAGCCGGCACACCAACAGACCCGCCAGGGTCGACTTGCCCGAGCCGGACAGCCCGGTGAACAGGATCGTCAGGCCGCGCTGGCGGCGCGGGGGAACCGCGCGGGTCAGCTCGGCCGCCACCGCGGGCGGGGTGAGCTCGGCGGGCAGCGGCACACCCGCGTCGAGCAGGGTCGTGAGATCGTCGGCGCCCGGCGCGCCGATCGCCGGTCCGGTCAGGCTGCCGGCACAGCCGTAGACCTCGGCGAGATGGGCCCGCAGGGCGGTGAGCTCGGCGATCTCGTCCAACGCCGGCTCGCTCGCCGCCTCGTCGGCCAGGCCGCCCGGGGCGGTCGCGCTCATCGCCGGCTCACGGGGCGCGGCGAGCCGCTCCGACGGGACGACCGGGACCAGCACGAGCATGCTGCGGTGCCGGCGGGACTCCGGCGCGAGCGCCGCGGTGTGGGCCGGCTCCGGCGGGCTGGCCGGATGCGTTCGGCCGCCGTCCCGCGACACCGCGTCGGAGGCGACCGGCTCGCGGGCCAGCGTCGCCTCGGCCGGCCGGGGCGGTTCGTCGATCGCGTCCAGCGCGGCGAGCAGGCAGCGCACCCGCAGGTGGTGCGCGGCGTCAGCCGGGTCCGCCCCGCCGACCGGGGCCAGGATCACGCAGTGCTTGCCCTGTCGGGTCAGCGCGCGGATGCGCCCGACGTCGGCGGTGTACAGCAGGCCGTCGGCCCACACCGCCCACGGGGCCGTGCCCGCGCCGGTCGCCCAGCCCCGGGCGGCGAACTCGGCGCGCAGCCCTTCCGGGGTCAGCCGTAGCCGCGGGTAGTCCGGATGGCTGGGCAGCTCCAGGCCCTCCACCGTGCCGACCAGGCGCACCGGGCCCGCCCCGGTGGCAGTCGCCGGCGTTCCGGAGGCCTCCGCCGGCATCGCGGTGGCGGGCGTCGGTGAGTCGTCCGCGGTGGGTTCCAGACCGAGCAGGTGCAGGGCCGCGATCATCACGCCCTCGCGGTCGCGCAGCGCGACGTCCATGCCCGGGCCCAGCGCGGCCGCTGTCTCACCGGGGACGGTCAGGCTCGGCACCGGCGGCCCGGCGGGCTGGCGGGCCCGGCCCGGGTAGCTCGGCGCCGGGCCGAACGCGCCGAGCAGCATCAGCTCCAGGTCGGTGAGCTGGCGCGTGTCGAGCACGACCGACGGCCAGGCCACCGAGGCGGCCCGCAGCTCGCGGGCGCGGTCGGCAGCGACGACGGCAAGCGGACAGACGCCGTTCGCGCCGCGCTGCTCACCAGCGCCCGGTATGTCGGGCGGACCAGCTGTGGCATGCGGATCCGGGGCGGACGAGCCGACGGCGGTGTCGGAGGTGGCGCTCACACCCGCGACGGTAGCGGGTGGAAGACTCCCACCCGATGAGCACCGACGACATCCGCCGGCCGGACGGGTTCGCCACGGTTCCGGTCGACATCGCCACGGATGAGCTCAGCGATGCCACGCTGGCCGTCCGGCTGGCCACTGACGCGGGCAAGCTGCTCCTGCGGATCAGGGCCGAACTGGGATTCGCCGAACCGGCGACCCTGCGCGAGACCGGCGACGCCCGGTCGCACCGGCTGCTGGCCCGCGCCCTCGGCCGTCACCGGCCGGGCGACGCGGTGCTCTCGGAGGAGGCGGCGGACGATCCGGTGCGGCTGGGCGCGGACCGGGTGTGGATCGTCGACCCGCTCGACGGCACCCGTGAGTTCGCCGAGCCGGGGCGGACCGACTGGGCCGTGCACGTCGCGCTGTGGGAACGGGGCGAACTGACCGTCGGGGTGGTGGCGCTGCCCGCGCTGGGCGTGACGCTCTCGAGCGAGGGCCCGCTCCCCGCCCGGGCGGTCCCGGCAACACGCGGGGCCGGCGCGGTGGCCGGGGGCCCCGCGGGGAACAGGGGGATCCCGGCCGGCCCGGTGGCCCCGGCGGGCGCCGACGCCGCGGTGCCGCGCATCGTCGCGAGCCGGACGCGGGCGCCGCGGGTCGTCACCGACGTGGCCGAGAAGCTGGGCGCGACCGTGCTGCCGATGGGGTCCGCCGGGGCCAAGGTGGCCGCGGTCATCCGCGGCGACGCCGACATCTACGTCCACGACGGCGGGCAGTACGAGTGGGACTCCGCGGCGCCGGTGGCCGTCGCGCGGGCGGCCGGCCTGCACACCAGCCGGCTCGACGGGTCGGAGTTGCGCTACAACCAGCCCGACCCGTTGTTGCCCGACCTGGTGGTGTGCGATCCCGCCCACGCCGAGCAGGTGTTGGCCGTGACCCGCGCGCGCTGACCCGCCTGCCGTGCTCGCGGTGCGCCGGCCCGATGCGCGAGGATCGGCGGGTGGACCTGCCTGTGACACCGCCGGTGAAGCCGATGCTCGCCCGTGCGGCGCCGCAGATCCCCCCGGACATGCTGTACGAGCCGAAGTGGGACGGCTTCCGCGCCCTGGTCTTCCGTGACGGGGCCGAGCTGGAGATCACCTCGCGCAGCACCCGGCCGATGACCCGCTACTTCCCCGAGCTGGTCGAGGTGCTGCTCGCGGCACTGCCCGACCGCTGCGTGCTTGACGGCGAGATCGTCGTCGTCGGCCCGGACGGACTGGACTTCGAGGAGCTCTCGCAACGGGTGCATCCGGCGACCAGCCGGGTGGCGAAGCTCGCGCTGGAGACTCCGGTCTCGTTCGTCGCGTTCGACCTGCTGGCACTCGGTGACGAGGCGTTCACGGATCAGCCGTTCGCCCGACGGCGCGCCGTGCTCGAGGAGGTTCTCGCCGGCCACGCCGGCCCGGCCGCGCCCGGATCGGCACCGGCCCGGCGGATCCCGAGCGGGGTCTACCTCACGCCCTCGACCGGCGAGCTCGACATGGCCCGGCAGTGGTTCGAGCGCTACGAAGGCGCGGGGCTCGACGGGCTGGTCGCCAAGCCGCCGGACGGGGCGTACCAGCCGGACAAGCGCGCAATGTTCAAGATCAAACACGACCGCACCGCCGACTGTGTCGTGGCCGGCTACCGGCCGCACAAGAACGATCCGGAGGCGGTCGGGTCGCTGTTGCTCGGGCTCTACGCCGACCCCGCGGACGAGGCCGACCCCGCGGACGCGACGGACCCGGCCCGGGAAAGCCCGCTGCTGTCCGTCGGGGTCACCTCGGCCTTCCCGATGGCGCGCCGGCGGGAGCTCGTCCGCGAGCTGGCCCATCTCGTGGTGCCGATCGACTCCCACCCCTGGGCCCGCCAGGGCCCCGAGAACGCCGCGCAGCCGGGCGGCGACGCGGGCGAGGAACCGGCAGCGGCCGCGGGGCAGCCGGCGCGCACGCCCTGGGACGCCGAGGAGAGCCGGTGGGCCCGTGGCCGTGACCTCTCGTTCGTCCCGCTGCGGCCCGAGCTGGTCGTCGAGGTGCGCTACGACCACATGGAGGGACCGCGCTTCCGGCACACCACGCAGTTCGTCCGTTTCCGGCCCGACCGTGACCCCGGCGGATGCACCTACGCCCAGCTCGAGCGCCCGGTGCGGTTCGACATCGCCGACGTCCTGCGCATCCCGCCGGACTGACCGGCCCAACCCCAGGTTCGGGCGCGCGGCCGCGGCGGTGCCCGGGCGGCGGGTGCGGTGGGGGGTCATCCCGGCGGCACCTTGCCCGCGGGCGCAGACCGGGCCCAGCCCGGGGCCCACCCGGGCACCACGTCCGCGGATGGCGCCGTGAGCACCGCCGGCAGCCGGTCGTTGTTCGCCACGATCGCGGGGCTGGCCAGCCAGGCGGCGTACGCCGTCCGCTGCTCCCGGTTCATCCGGGCGACGTCCATCGGCTCGCCGCCCGGACCGGTGAAGTCGTTCGCCGGCCCGGTGACGAACCCGTCGGCGCGCGGGTCGCCGGTGTAGCGGCGGGTACCGCCACCGGGGAGCTGGACGACGACCGGCCGCAGGGGGTCGCCGTCCCGGTGCCGCCACATGTCCGCCACCGAGGCGCGGTAGCGGGACTGCCACCCCGGAATGGCCCGTAACCCGGCGCGCAGGTCGGCCAGGACGGCCTGGGAGCCCGCAGTGGGCAGGTTGGCGGTGGCCCGGCGGACCCGGTCCTCGACGATCTCGACCGTCAGGCCCCGGGCGGCGTTGGTGAGGGTCCGGACCGCGCTGGTGAAGTCGATGGACTTCGCCACCTCGGCCAGGATGTCGATCATGACTGCGGTGCGCAGCCGGTGCTCCTCCTGCCTCGTGGCGTGCTCGCGCAGCACCCGCTCGGCCGTCTCGCTCAACGCCGTCCCGAAGAACGTGGTCACCTCGTTCGCCTGGTGGTAGGCCAGGGCCCGCGGGCTCGCCGGGTAGTGCGCCGCGCCGGGACCGTTGTAGCCCCGGGTCTGCTCCCAGGCCCGCTGATCGATGCCCGCCCCGACGGCCACCGCGTCCGCCGCGAGCAGCGGGGCGCTGGCGCCGCCGCGCAGGCTCTCGCGCAGCAGCGCGGCCCACTGCCGGGGCTCCCGCCCGAGCCCGGGCGCGTCGAGCGCGGCGGGGTCGGGCGGCAGCGGCGAGACGACCGCGGCGTAGAGGTCGTCGCGCCAGGCGTGCAGGATCTCGCCGTAGGCCGCTCGCATCCGCGGGGAGACCTCGTTCGGGCCGGCCCCTGCCACCACGTCCACCAGTTGTGCGACGAACTGCCGGGCGGCGCCCGGGCGCGCCAGCCGAGCCTCCGCGCCGCCGGCCGCCGCGACCAGCTCCGTGCGCGCTGTCTCGAGCTCCGGGGCGCGCCAGCCTCCGGCCGGGCGCAGGCCGGCCGGCACGTCGGCGCTCTGCGCCCTGGAGGCGTGCAGGAGCTGGGGGAGGTGCCTGGTGCTGAAGATGGGCGCGAGCTCGGGGTCGGCGGCTATCGCGCGCAGCAGCGCGGAGCCGAACGCCTCCCGGCTTGGCCGGTCACCGCCCGCATCCCCGGCACCGCCCGCGCCTCTGATACCGGCCGCGCCCCTGGCGGCGGCCCCGCCCGGCCCCGCCTGGAGGCCGACGTCGCGCAGCGAGCCGTCGTCCGTCCCGAAGAGCAGCTCGCCGAGGCGCGCCAGCAGCGCGGAGGCGAAGCGGCCGTGCCGCAGCAGCGGCCCGAGCAGCGAGGTCTCGACCTGGTCGTCCCGGCGCCGGCTGTTGAACCGGCCGAGCCAGGAGGCGTCGAGGCGGCGCAGCCGGCTGTAGCTCGCCAGGGTGCGACCGATGATCTCCTCGCCGTGCCGGGCGGCGCCCGGCTCCCGGGCCCCGAGGACCTGGTGCAGAAGACCGGCCAGAGCGGAGGGGCCGAGGCGGTCGTAGAAGCCGGTCACGAAGTCGGGGTCCGCGGCCCGCCCGGACAGCGCCGCCGCCAGGTCGGCCAGCCTGCTCCGGTCGCGGCGGTCGGGATCCGGGCGGAGCAGGCGGTCGGCGAGCGAGCGCCCCGCGGCCCGGGCCTGTTCGGCGGTGTCGTACAGGTCGGGAACGCCGCGCAGGGCGGCCGGGGGCAGCGGGCCCGTGGTCCCGGGATCGGCGGCCTCGGCGAGTGCCAGCCGCCTGCGCAGCATCGTGATGTCCTGATCGGCCCAGGCGCGGGCCGCCCGCAGCCTGGCCGGCGTGTCGCCGGCTATCCGGGTGGCGTCGACGTGGGCCGACAGCAGCCGGGCCTGGGTCTGCGCCGTCTCCCGCAGGTCGGCCATCGCGGTGATCAGCCTCCGCAGCGAGTGGGGATCGACAACGACTCGGTTGGCGGGTGCGGGCATGGCTCGGCGCGGTCACCGGCCGCCGGCCGGCAGGGCCGGCCCGGGGTGCCGGGCACGGGGATCGTCGGCGGGCACCCACTCGGGCTGTCCGGCCAGTGACCGGCGGCAGGCGTCGGCGAACGCGTCGACGGTGCCGAGGGTCGCCGTGCGCGCCTGCTCGGCCTGGCGCCGCCAGTCGCTCGCCGCGCGGCCCTGCCAGCCGCCCTCGTCCGCGACGGCGAACAGCCGGTGGAAGGCGTCGGCGAGCCTGACCCGCCCGTCGGCAGCCGCCGCGAGCGCGGCCTCGACCGCCGCGCGGTGGCGGTTCGGGCGTGCGGCCTCGCCGGTGGGCGCGCCCGGCCCGGTCATCGGCCGTCCGCACGCCCGGGTGCGGACGGCAGGGCCGCAACCACCCGTCGATGCGCCGGAGCAGGTCGTTCGGAACTCATGAAGGCCACCGTTCGCCGAAGCCGCCGAGGAGACCGCCGGCCGGGCCCACCGTCTCCCGTCGGAGGCCGGCACCGGAGGTCGCTGTCGACGCTATTCACGCGGATCGCCGCCGCACCCGGCGTCAGCCAGGCTGTGGACGAGACGAAACCGTGCACAGGGCGGTCAGCGGAGGTAGCGCAGGAACAGCGCCCCGTCCTCCTCCAGGACCTGGCCGAGCCGCAGCCCGACGGGCGCCGGCCACGTCGGGCCCTGCATCAGTCCGAGGCGCCCCGGCCCGGCGAGGAGCGGGGCGAGGGTCAGGCACAGCTCGTCGAGCAGGCCGGCCTGGGCGAACTGGGCGTGCAGGCGCGGGCCGCCCTCGGTCAGCACGCGCAGCAGCCCGCGCGCGGCGAGCGCGTCGAGCGCGGCTCGCGGCTCGACGGTCTCATCCCCGCAGACCACGATCTCCGCCACAGGCTCGAGCGCACGGCGCCGCTGCGGTGGGGCGGCGTCACAGGTCAGCAGCAGCGGCCGGACGGCCGCGGTGAACAGGCGGGCGTCCGGGTCGAGCTCGAGCCGCCCGCTGACGACCGCGATGGGGGGGACGGGCGCGAGCCCGGCGGCGGCCCGCCGCTCCCGCCGCTCGGCCGGCACGAGGACCGGGCCGTAGTCCTCGGTCCGTGCGGTGCCGGCGCCGACCAGGACCACGTCGCTGAGCCAGCGCAGCGTCCGGAACACCCGCAGGTCGGCGGGACCGCCCAGGTCCGCGGAGCGCCCGTCGAGCTCGATGGCGCCGTCCGCGGATGCCACGAAGTTGGAGCGGACGTGCGGGACTCCCGGAGTCGGCTCCGGCAGCGCGTAGGCGAGATCGAGATCGACGTCGACGTCGTGGTCGGCATCGTCCGGTTCGCCCGCGGCACGCGCAGCCTCCGGGCCGTCCTGGGGAGCCGCACCGTCGAGAGGAACTGGGGCGCCACCGGACAGAAGAATGCGCATCGGCCCGACTGTAACCGGCGCCGCCGCGAGCGGTGGTGCCGCTGCTGCCAGGATGGAAACGTGAACACGTACGTGGTCCTGTTGATCGGTGTACTGATCGTGAGCCTGGCCGGGCTCGGCCTGCTCTACTACGCGCTCTCCCGCTCGGCGGCCCGCCGGCGGTGAGCGGGCCGGGGGCCGCCGACCCGCGAGCCGGCGGTCAGCGAGCCGGCAGCAGCCGCACGATGACGACCGACTCGCCGGCGAGCTCGACGCGGCCCGGCATGTAGGTGAACCCGGGGCGGGACGCGGCCGGCGCGTCGAACGGCACCCCCTCGACCGGGACGGCCTGCCGCTCGGGCGAGAGGTTGCACACGACCGCCACGTCACCCGCCCGGGAGAGCCGGCGCAGCACGAACCAGTTCGCCGCGGCGTCGTAGGAGCAGCGCACCGACGCCAGCGACGGGTCACTGAGCTGCGGCAGCCGGCGGCGCAGCGAGATCAGCCGGCGGTGCCAGTCGAGCAGGGCGGCGTGCTCCGGGCGTTCGGGCTCGCGCCAGTCCAGCCGGGAGCGCTCGAACGTCGCCGGGTCCTGCGGGTCCGGGACCTCCTCGGGGCCCCAGCCGTGCGCGGTGAACTCACCGCGGCGGCCCTCGCGGACGGCGTCCGCCAGCCGCGGGTCGGTGTGGTCGGTGAAGTACTGCCAGGGCGTGGTGGCGCCCCATTCCTCGCCCATGAACAGCATCGGCGTGAACGGGGCGGTCAGCAGCAGCGCGGCCCCGATCCGCAGCCGGCCGTCGCTGAGCGTGGCCGACGCCCGGTCGCCGGTCGCCCGGTTGCCGATCTGGTCATGGTTCTGCAGGAACGTGACGAACCGGTAGGCCGGCGTCCGCGGCGGCACCGGCCGCCCGTGGGAGCGGCCGCGGAACGCCGAGTAGCCGCCGTCGTGCACGAAGGCGGAGCCCAGCGCCTTCTCCAGCGTCTCGAACGAGCCGAAGTCGCCGTAGTAGCCCTGCCGCTCGCCGGACAGCGCGGCCCAGAGCGCGTGGTGGACGTCGTCGCACCACTGGCCGTCCAGTCCGTGCCCGCCCGCCTCGGGGGCAACGACCATCCGCGGGTCGTTCAGGTCGGATTCGGCGACCGCGAACAGTGGGCGGCGCTGCTGGGTGCCGAGCCGGTGCACCTCGTCGGCGATCTCCTCCAGCAGGTGGCGCGCCCGGTTGTCGGCGAACGCGTGGACGGCGTCCAGGCGCAGACCATCGCAGTGGTAGTCCCGCAGCCAGGCCAGCGCGCTGTCGATGACGAACGCGCGGACCTCGTCCGAGCCGGGGGTGTCCAGGTTCACCGCCGGGCCCCACGGGGTGCTGTAGCGGTCGGTGAAGTAGGGCCCGAACCGGCTCAGGTAGTTCCCGTCCGGTCCCAGGTGGTTGTAGACCACGTCCATGATCACGCCGAGCCCGCGGTGGTGCGCGGCGTCGACGAAGCGCTTGAGGCCCTCCGGCCCCCCGTACGGCTCGTGCACGGCGAACAGCCCGACGCCGTCGTACCCCCAGCCGTGCCGGCCGGGGAACGCGTTCACGGGCAGCAGTTCGACGAGGTCGACGCCGAGGTCCACCAGGTGGTCGAGGCGCTCGATCGCCGCGTCGAAGGTGCCCCCCGGCGTGAACGTGCCGACATGAAGCTCGTAGACCACGCTGCCGGAGAGCGGCACCCCGTGCCAGTGGCCGTCCGTCCACGGGAAGCGGGCGTGGTCGACGAGCCTGGAGCGGCCGTGCACGCCGTGCGGCTGCCAGGCCGACCGCGGGTCGGGCAGTTCCTGCTCACCGCCGTCGAGGAGGTAGGCGTAGTCCGCTCCGTGGTGGGCGGAGGGAACGTCGACGGTCCACCAGCCGCCGGCGGCGCCGGACATCTCGTGCACGGTGTCCCGCCGGCCGCCGGCGCCGCCGCTCGTGCCGCCCGCCTCGGCCGCGGCGTCGCCGTCCGCGCCGTCGCCGTCCGCGATGACCAGACTGACCGTCTTCGCGTCAGGTGCCCACACCCGGAAGGAACTCATGAGTCCTGTCTACCGGTCCGGCGTCCCCTCGGTGGCGGTTCCGGGGGGCGGGATCCGCCGAGCCGTGGATCCGGCGCGACCCGGGCCGCGCCGGGCCGCACTTCAGGGCGTGCGGATCAGCAGGCTGACCGGGAAGTCGCGCAGCAGGCGCAGCACGTAGGCCGTGCCACCGTCGTGCCGCCGGCCGGTGAGGACGTCCGCCCAGCGGCCCTCGGGCAGGGTCACGGTGGTGTCGCGCCACCCGCCCCCGCGGCGCAGCCCGAGCACGAGGCGGGGGACCACGGTCACCACCGACTCGGAGCGGCTGAACGCGACCACGTGCTCCGCCGCGGACCCCGACGCCCACAGCGGCCGGTACGTCCCCTCCTCCCCGAACCACTCGGGGTGCTCCCGGCGGATGCGCAGCGAGCGCGCCACCACCAGCAGCTTCGCCGCCCCGGAGTCGTCGAGCACGGGCGGGCGCCGCGGCGCCGCGAGCTCCGAGCCCGGTTCGACGCCCAGCTCGGTGAGCATCTTCGTCCGCTCGCCGAAGTTGACCGGACGGCGGTTGTCCGGGTCCACCAACGAGTGGTCCCACAGCTCCTGGCCCTGGTAGACGTCCGGGACGCCGGGCATCGTGAGCTGGAGCAGCTTCTGCGCCAGGCTGTTCTGCCGGCCGAGCTCGACCAGGGTGGAGACGTAGGTGTCCAGCGCGGCGACGAACTCCTCGTCCTCGAGGGCGGCCTCGACGTAGTTCGTCAGCGCGGCCTCGTACGACGGGTCGGTGTCCGTCCACGTCGTGAACAGCTTGGCCTCGCGCACCGCCTTGACCATGTACTGGGTGACCCGGTCGGCCGAGATCGGCCAGGCGCCGACGAGCGTCTGTACCAGCAGGTACATCGTCACCGGATCGGGCCAGCCGGCCTCCGGGTCGGCGTGCCGCTCGCCGAGGCGGGTCAGCCGCCGCACGATGTCGGCCCAGCCTCGGGGGTCCTCCGAGAGCACGGCGAGCCGGGCGCGGACGTCCTCGGACCGCTTGGTGTCGTGCGTGGAGAGCGTGGTCATCGTCAGCGGCCACGTCCGCTGCGTGGTGATGTTCGCCTCGTGGAACTCGTTGACGGCGCTGCGCGGATGCCCCGTCGGGTAGGCCGGGAGATCCCCGGGCGCCCCACCCACCTCGTTGAGCGCGACCATCGGGACGTACCGGTAGAAGGCGGTGTCCTCGATCCCCTTGGCCATCACCGGGCCGCAGGTCTGCTGGAAGCGCACCACGAACTCGCTCGGCCCGCCGAGCGCGAGGTCCTCGATGAGGTCGATCTCGCTGGCCCGGCCGGGCAGCGCCAGCCGCGCCTGCTCGCAGGCCCGCACGATGTGGCCGCGGGCCTCCAGGCTGGGCGTGCCGTCGGGGCGGATGTAGGCGCGGTACACCTCGAACGCGGCGAGCACCTCGCGCAGCGCCTCGCGCAGGCCGGCCCGGGTGAGGTCGGCGCGGTCGCGGCGGGCCTCGGCCAGGGCGAGCCCGGTGAGCCGGTCGACCTCCGGCCGCAGGACGGACGTCAGCACGTCCATCTTCGCCTCGCGCGCCACCGGCGCGAAGTCCGGTGACCTCCCGGTGATCTCCGTGTACAGCGTGGACATCGCGCGCGCGGACACCGGGTCGAGGAACAGCCTGGTGAGCCGGTTGAGCGTCTCGTACCCGGTGGTCCCGTCGCAGGCCCAGCCCTCGGGCAGCGCCTCGTCCCGCTCGACGATCTTCTCGACGACCGTCCAGACCCCGCCGGTGGCCTCGGCGAGCTGGCGCAGGTAGTCCTCGGGGTCGGCCAGGCCGTCGGGGTGGTCGATCCGCAGGCCCTCCAGGTTGCCCGAGCGCACCTGCTCGATCAGCAGCCGGTGGGTGGCGGCGAAGACGTCCGGCTCCTCCTGGCGCAGACCGGCCAGCGAGGGGATGTCGAAGAAGCGCCGGTAGTTCAGCTCCGTCCCGCCGACCCGCCACCAGCACAGGCGGTAGTACTGGGCGTCCAGGGTGGCGGCGACGTCGGAGGGGTCGGCGGTGCCGGCGGCGACCGGCAGCACGTGGTCGTAGTAGACGACGATCCACTCGCCGTCCTCGTCCTGCTCGACGGCGATCTCGTCGGCGGCGAGGCTGTCCGCCAGCGACTGGCCGAGCAGCGGCAGCAGGACCCGGCCGGGGTTGTCGGGGGAGTCCCAGTCGATGTCGAACCACGAGGCGTAGGGGGAGTCCGGGCCCTCGCGCAGCACTGACCACCACGCCGTGTTCGTGGTGCCGGGCGTGAGCACCGCCATGTGGTTGGGCACGACGTCCGCGATGATGCCGAGCCCCGCGCGGCGCGCGGCGGCGACCAGCCGGCGCAGCCCGCCGAGCCCGCCGAGCTCGGGGCTGATCTGGCTGTGGTCGACCACGTCGTAGCCGTGGGTCGACCCCGGCGCGGCCTCCAGGACCGGTGACAGGTACAGGTGCGAGACCCCGAGCCCGGCGAGATAAGGAATGATCACCGCGGCGTCGGTGAACGAGAACTCCATGTGCAGTTGCAGCCGGTAGGTACCGGTCGGGACGACGCGGCCCTCGCCCTCCCCGCGCTGGTTCTCCCGCGCTCCGGCGCCCTCGCGGCGGCGGTCGGACGCGGAGTGCCGATCGGCGGGCCCGTGCCGGTCGGGTCCGCCGGGCCGGTCAGTTGACACGGCGGAGCACAAGCGTGGCGCGGGCGTCCACCTCGAGCGGGTCCTCGGTCTTGACCACCCGGTCGACGTCGACCGGATCGAGATCGGTGCCACTGAGCACCGCCGAGATCTCGGCGCTGGACGAGCGCGTGTCCACGATGATCTCCCAGGTGGTGCCGAAGTCGACCGGTGGAACCCGGAACTGGATCGGCTCGTGGTGGGCGTTGAAGAACAGCAGGAAGGAGTCGTCGATGATCGCCTCGCCGAGCGCGTTGGGATCCGGGATGCCGTGCCCGTTCAGGAAACAGCCGAGCGAGCGCGCCGTTCCGGACTCCCAGTCGGTGTCGGACATCTCGCTACCGTCGGGTCGAAGCCAGACTATGTCCTTGGCGGCCAGGTCGACGGCGGCCGCGCCGTCGGGTCGCCCGCCGGCGCCGTCCTCACCACCCGCCGAGCCGCGGATCGACTCGCCCTGGAAGAACCGCCGCCGCCGGAAGACCGGATGGGTCCGCCGGAGATGCGAGAGCTGGGCGGTGAAATCGATGAGACCGGCGTTGCGCTCGGCGTCGGACCAGTCCAGCCAGGAGATCGGGCTGTCCTGACAGTAGGCGTTGTTGTTCCCCTGTTGGCTTCGGCCCATCTCGTCGCCGGCTACCAGCATGGGCACCCCCTGCGAGAGCAGCAGGGTGGTGAGCAGGTTGCGGGTCTGCGCGTCGCGCAGCCGGTTGACCGAGACGTCGTCGGTCGGGCCCTCCACGCCGCAGTTCCAGGACCGGTTGTCGTCGGAGCCGTCCCGGTTCTCCTCGCCGTTGGCCTCGTTGTGCTTGTCGTTGTAGGAGACCAGGTCACGCAGGGTGAAGCCGTCGTGGGCGGTGACGAAGTTGATCGAGGCCCAGGGGCGCCGGCCGCTGTCCTCGTAGAGGTCGGACGAGCCGGTGAGCCGGGAGGCGAACTCGGCGATGCCGTGGTCCTGCCCGCGCCAGAAGTCGCGGACGGTGTCGCGGTACTTCCCGTTCCACTCCGTCCACAGCGGGGGGAAGTTGCCCACCTGGTAGCCGCCCTCACCCAGGTCCCACGGCTCGGCGATCAGCTTGACCTGGGAGACGACCGGGTCCTGCTGGACGAGGTCGAAGAACGACGACAGCCGGTCGACGTCGTAGAACTCCCGGGCCAGGGTCGCCGCCAGGTCGAAGCGGAAGCCGTCCACGTGCATCTCGGTGACCCAGTAGCGCAGCGAGTCCATGATCAGCTGAAGCACGTGTGGATGGCGGACCCGCATGCTGTTGCCGGTGCCGGTGTAGTCCATGTAGTACTGCGGGTCGTCGTCTACCAGCCGGTAGTAGGCCGCGTTGTCGATGCCCCGGAAGCACAGCATGGGGCCCATGTGGTTGCCCTCGGCGGTGTGGTTGTAGACCACGTCGAGGATCACCTCGATGCCCGCCTCGTGCAGGTTGCGGACCATCCCCTTGAACTCCTGCACCTGCCGGCCGTCGCCGCCCGCGGAGGAGTAGCCGTTGTGCGGCGCCAGGAAGGCGATGGAGTTGTAGCCCCAGTAGTTGCGCAGCCCACGGCTGACCAGGTGCTCGTCGTGGACGAACTGGTGCACTGGTAGAAGCTCGATCGCCGTCACGCCGAGGCGGCGGTAGTGCTCGATCATCACCGGGTGGGCCACGCCCGCGTAGGTGCCGCGGTACTCCTCGGGCAGGCCCTCGTGCCGCATGGTCAGGCCGCGCACGTGCGCCTCGTAGATCACGGTCTCGTTGTAGGGGCGGCGCGGCGGCCGGTCGCCGTTCCAGTCGAAGAACGGGCTGATCACCACGGACTTCATCATGTGCGGCGCGGAGTCGGTCGTGTTCACGCTGTCGGGATCGCCGAAGTCGTAGCCGAAGACGGCCTGGTTCCAGTCGACCTCGCCGTCCACCGCCTTGGCGTACGGGTCGAGCAGCAGCTTGTTGGGGTTGCACCGGTGGCCACGCGCGGGATCATGGGGACCGTGGACCCGGTATCCGTACCGCTGGCCCGGCAGGACCGTCGGCAGGTAGGCGTGCCACACGAACGCGTCGCGCTCCCGCAGCTCGATCCTCCGCTCGGCGCCCACGGCGTCGAACAGACAGAGCTCGACACGCTCGGCGACCTCCGAGAAGATCGCGAAGTTCGTCCCCGATCCGTCAAAGGTGGCGCCGAGGGGATAAGGGCTGCCAGGCCAGACCTGCGACATACGCACGAAGCCTACGGCTCACTCCCCATCGGTGACTTGGGGGCGCGCGAACCCCGGCCGGTTCGCCCACTGCCGCCATTGAGGTTTCGTTGATCGCAAGCTAATTGATCTTATTAAGGTGATGGTCATGGCGGACGAGGTCGTGTGGATCGTCGTCGCCGGCGCGCTCCTCGTCGGCGAGCTGCTCACGCTCGACCTGGTCCTGGTCATGTTCGCGCTCGCGGCGCTGGTGGGGGCGGGGCTCGCCGTCCTGGGGGCCGACCTGATCGTGCAGCTCGTGGGGTTCGCGGTCGCCGCGGCCGGGCTCACCTTCGGCCTGCGGCCGGTCGCCCGCCGCCACCTCACCAGCGGCCCCGTGCTGCGCACCGGGACCGACGCCCTGGCCGGGGCGCCGGCCGTCGTGCTGGAGCGGGTCGACGGGACGACCGGCCGGGTCCGGCTCGCCGGCGAGGTCTGGTCCGCGCGGGCGTACCCGGCGACGGACGAGTTCGAGGTCGGGGCCACCGTGCGGGTGCTGCGCGTCGACGGTGCCCACGTGATCGTGCACGCGGACGCCGTGCGCCGGGAGCTGGATTAGAGCGCGGCGACACCGCGCGCCGGGAGCTTGAGGAGTGAACATGGGCGGAGTCATCGCCGCAGCGGTCGCGGCACTGGTGGTCCTGATCTTCCTGGCGCGGACCGTGCGGATCGTGCCGCAGGCCCGGGCGATGGTGGTCGAGCGCCTCGGGCGCTACCACCGCACGCTGACGCCGGGCCTGGCGATTGTGCTGCCGATCGTCGACCGGATCCGGGAACGCATCGACCTGCGGGAACAGGTGGTCAGCTTCCCGCCCCAGCCGGTCATCACCGAGGACAACCTCGTCGTCGGGATCGACACCGTCATCTACTTCCAGGTCACCGACCCGCGCGCGGCCACCTACGAGATCGCCGACTTCATCCGCGCCATCGAGCAGCTCACCGTGACCACGCTGCGCAACGTGATCGGCGGGATGAACCTCGAGGGCACGCTCACCTCGCGCGACCAGATCAACGGGCAGCTGCGCGGGGTGCTCGACGACGCGACTGGCCGGTGGGGCATCCGGGTCAACCGGGTGGAGCTCAAGGCCATCGACCCGCCCCGCTCCATCCAGGACTCGATGGAGAAGCAGATGCGGGCCGAGCGCGACCGGCGGGCCGCGATCCTGACCGCCGAGGGTGTCAAGGCGAGCGAGATCCTGCGGGCCGAGGGCGAGAAGCAGGCCGCGATCCTGCGGGCGGAAGGCCACCGGGAGGCTCAGATCCTCACCGCCGAGGGCGAGGCGAAGGCCATCGGCACCGTCTTCGGCGCCATCCACGAGGGCGACGCGGACCAGAAGCTCCTCGCCTACCAGTACCTGCAGATGCTCCCGCGGCTGGCAGAGGGCCAGGCCAGCAAGCTGTGGATCGTCCCCAGCGAGCTCACCGCCGCCCTCGGCGGCCTGGCCGGGCCGGGCGGCCTGTTCGACGTCGGTGGCCGGGCAGCCGGTCCGGCCAGCCCGTCCGGTCCGGCCAGCCCGTCCGGTCCGGGGCCGGACCGCGACTGACGGGCCGGGTCGAACGGGGCGGGCCGGACGGGCCGGACTCGGACCTGTCCATCGCCTGTCCGCGGCCGGGCCGGTGGGCCCGCGCGGCCTGCGGACCAGCCCATCTGTCGGGGTGGGGGTCACCACATGTGGCACCAGGGGAGGGGGTGGGTCTAGTCCTTGAACGCCGGTCATGGCACGATCGACTGGTATTCGAGGGGTCCGACGTGACGAGACGCAGGGGAAGGCGTTCCTCGTCGACGGAGGTCCCGCGTGGTGGCAATGTCCTCGACAGCTCGTGAGCTGTCTTCCGGCTCGTCGTCCTTCGCCGTGCCGGGCAAGTTGGCGGTGCTCGCATGTCCGCCGGCACTGTGCCCGCACCTGGAGTTCGCCGTGTCCGGTGCCCTGTCCGCCCCGGTCTCCCTGACCTGGACGGCGCAGCCGGGCCGGCCCGGTTTCCTGTATGCCGGTCTGGAATGGCGGGCGAGCCCGGGAACCGCCGGGCGGCTCGCCGCCGTCCTGCGCCGGCTGGGTCATGTCACGTTCGAGGCCGTCGAGGGGCCCTCGCCCGGCTGCGACGCGGAGCGCTACTCCTTCACTCCCGAGCTCGGCCTGCACCGGGCCGCGATCGCCGCCAACGGGGACGTCGTCGTCGGTGAGGGGGCGCTGCTGGCGCTGATGGAGCGCGGCGAGGCGCGGGAGACCCTCTCGCGGGGCCTGCACCGGCTGCTGGGAACCGCCTGGGACGACGTCCTCGAGCCGCTGCGCCGTGGGGCGCACGGAGCTCCGGTCACCTGGCTGCGTCGTACCGGGTGACGTCCGCCGACGACATTCCGTGCCCGGGGAGATTGCCCCGTTAGAGACCCGTGTGTGTCCTTGCGAGCCCGCGCTCACCTCCCTGTGGCCAAGCCCACATCGTGTTCGCGTGGGCCTGACGGGCACATACCCCCGGGGTCGTGCGTTGTGGGTTGCGCACGACGAGCGCACAACCTTTCTGGGAGTACTTCAGTGGCCACCGATTACGACACCCCCCGTACAGCCGATATCGAGGAAACCTCGGAGCAGAGCCTCGAGGCGCTCAAGGCCCGGCGGGCGGACGCGGCGGCCGACCTCGGTGACGATGTCGATCCGTTCGAGACCGAGCTCGGCCTGCCCGGCGCCGACCTGTCCGGAGAGGAGCTGACCGTCCGCGTCCTGCCTCGGCAGGCAGATGAGTTCACCTGCACCAGTTGCTACCTTGTCCACCACCGCAGCCAGCTCTACGACGCCCGGCGGATGGTGTGCCGGGACTGCGCCGCCTGACAGCGGCTTCACACCGACAGCGGCACCGCCGCGGGAGCCCGCGGCAGCGCCGCGGCGGGTGACCCGGCGGGGCGGCGTCAGCCCCCTCCCCGGGCGGTCAGGCCCTCCACCCGCACGCCCGCCCCGACCATCCGGGTGATCGCGCGTTCGCGATCACCCTCCGCCAGCTCGACGAACCGGGTCAGCTCCAGCGGGAGCGTCACCTCCAGACCCAGCGCACGGGCGTCGAGCGCCGTCTCCAGCACGCAGTAGTCACCAGCCAGGCCCACCACCACGACCGTGCGGACGGAGCCGGCGGCAAGCCGCTCGCCGAGCACGGTCGCCGACCGCTCGCCCGAACGTGGGTCACGGACGGAGAAGCCCGAGTACCCGTCGCGGCCGTCCACGCCCTTGCGGATCACCTCACCGGCCACCGTCAGGTCGGGGTGCAGGCGTGCCCCGGGTGTGTCGCGCACGCAGTGCGGCGGCCAGATCCCGCCCTCGGTGACGAAGTGCGGCGTGGACGGCGGATGCCAGTCCTGGGTGTAGAAGACCGGGGAGCCCGCGCTCGCCGCCGCCGCGATCTCCCGGTTCACCCCGGCGATGATGTCCTCGCCACCGGCGACGTAGAGGCTGCCCCCGGGCGCGGCGAAGTCGTTCTGCAGGTCGGTGACGACCAGCGCCACGCCGGGCCCGTACCGCGTTGCCATCGCGTCACCTCGATCCCGATCCGGCGCGCCTCGCCCGGGCCTCGCCCGGGCCCCGGACGTGCCTCGCCCGCGCCGCCCGGCAGACCGCCCCGCGCCCCGCCTGTGGGTGGAGGGCGGCGTGTCGCCGGGAATGCCCGTGCCTGTCCCACTGTAAGTTGCGGGCGTGCGCAGTCGCGACTACGGACACGACGTCCTGGCCCAGTCCGAACGCCGGGCGCCCAGGAAGCCCCGGACGGTCGAGATCGAGCCGGACCTGGTGGTCGAGGACGCCGACTCGGGCTACTGCGGGGCGGTCGTCGGCGTGGAGGCCGGCGGCGTGATGCTCGAGGACCGCCGCGGGCGCCGTCGGGTCTTCCCCCTCGGCGAGGGCGCCTTCCTCCTCGACGGCGAGCGGGTGACCCTGGCCCGCCCCCGTCCGGCCGCGCCCGCCCGGCCCAGCCGTACCGCCTCGGGATCGATCGCCGTCCCCGGCCTGCCGGCGCGGGTGGCCCGCGCCAGCCGCATCTACGTCGAGGGCCTGCATGACGCCGCGCTGGTCGAGCGGGTGTGGGGTGACGACCTGCGGATCGAGGGCGTCGTCGTCGAGCCGCTGGACGGCGTGGACGACCTGCCGTCGATCGTCGCGAGCTTCCAGCCGGCGGCCGGGCGCCGGCTGGGTGTCCTCGTCGACCATCTCGTGGCGGGGTCGAAGGAGAGCCGCATCGCCGCGTCGGTCGCGGGCGCGCACGTGCTCGTCACCGGGCACCCCTACATCGACATCTGGCAGGCGGTGAAGCCCTCCTCGGTCGGGATCGAAGCCTGGCCGCGGGTGCCGCGCGGGCAGCAGTGGAAGGAAGGCGTCTGCCGGGCGCTGGGGGTCGCCGAGCCGGCCGACATGTGGCGCCGGGTGCTGGGCGCCGTCGACTCGTACGCCGACCTCGAACCGGGCCTGCTCGGGGCCGTCGAGCGGCTGATCGACTTCGTCACCGAGCAACCCTGACGAGGTAGTGCCCGGCCGCCGCTGGCCGAGACCGCTGGATGCCTCGACCAGGACCACGCCGCGCCCTGGTCGAGGCCGGCCCCGATGAGTCGGCGAGGCGGTCGGTCGCGTACGGTCGGTTCGGACTTTCCGGTCTTCCGGCCCAGCCCTGCCGATCTCGCTCCAGTCAACGCCGGACGCTGGACGGGCCGTGTCCAGGAGGGGGCGGACAGAATCGGGGGCTGACATGCCCGGGTACACGCCGAGGAGAGTTTCGCCCTACGTGCTGCTCGGCGTGGCATCCCTGGTCGCCATCGCTGTCGCGCTGGCCGGGATGGCCTTCTGGCCCGGGTCGTCGGATCCACCCCGGTCGCCCCAGGCGGCATCCACGGCGGTGCCCCTGCGTGATCCCCATGCGCTGACCGGGCGGACGATCGTGCTCGACCCGGGCCACAACGGCGGGAACGGTGCCGCGGGATCGGCCATCAACCGCCTTGTCGACGCCGGCGGGTTCCGGAAGGAATGCGACACCGCCGGCGCGGAGACCGACGCCGGATATCCGGAGCACGCATTCACCTTCGATGTGGCGACCCGGGCCGCGGGCCTGCTGCGCTCGCGCGGGGCGACGGTGATACTCACCCGCGATGACGACACGGGCGTCGGTCCCTGCGTCGACGAGCGGGCCCGGATCGGAAATGCGGCCGGCGCGGAGGCTGTGGTCTCCATTCACGCCGACGGCGGGCCGCCCGAAGGCAGCGGATTTCACGTCATCGCGCCTGCGGCGAGTCCGGACGGTGGAAACGGGGGCATTCTCACCGCCTCGGCGCGGCTGGCGGATCTGCTGCGCGGCTCCTTCGGTGCGGCGACCGGCCAGCGTCGGGCGGACTATCTGGGAGACGACGGGATCACGGTCCGCTCGGATCTCGGCGGGCTCAATCTCTCCCGTGTTCCCAAGGTTTTCCTCGAGTGCGGAAACATGCACAACCCGGGCGACGCCGGGCGGATCGGCGACGCCGCCTGGCGGCAGCGGGCGGCCGAGGGCATCGTCGACGGCCTCGCGGCCTTCCTGGTCAGCGCCCCGACCGGCGTGGCCGGGCCGGCCAAGAGCTAGCCGGCCCCGAGGGGCGGCGGGCTGGCCGGCTTCGGGCTGTCGCGGTGGGCGCGCCGATGGTCCGGGCTGTGCGCCTCGGCCGCGTGTCGCACGTGAATCATGATGTTCGCCTGGTGCACGCAGGGGCCCGGGAAACCAGAAAGGCCATCCCCTGAGGGATGGCCGTTTGCGCTGATAGCGCGGGTGGTGGGCGATACTGGGATTGAACCAGTGACCTCTACCGTGTCAAGGTAGCGCTCTCCCACTGAGCTAATCGCCCGGAACCTGATCAGAGGCGGAGGCGGGAATCGAACCCGCGTACAGGGCTTTGCAGGCCCTTGCCTAAACCACTCGGCCACTCCGCCGTGAAAGGCCGTGATGGCTTTACTTCTGACCACACCGCTTCCGAGCGGACGACGGGATTCGAACCCGCGACCCTCACCTTGGCAAGGTGATGCTCTACCACTGAGCCACGTCCGCATGCTCCGCTGCTGCTTCTGCTACGAGGAGGAATTTACCACGAGCAGGTGGGGCGCCGATCTGGCTGGCGTCCCGCTTGGCGGTGCAGGTAGCACTCTAGCGGACGATCGGGGCGGTCGTCGAATGTGGGTGCCACCGTGCCGGGATGTCGCCCGGATGTCGCCCTGGTGTCGATGAGATGTTGCGTTGGAGCACGATCTTGGTGTCACTGGTGTGTCGCCCGGCCGCGCGGGCCCGGCGTGCGGTGGGCGGGGGCCGGGCCCGCCGTGGGTAAGGGGCGGGACCAGTACGGGCGGCAGCCCCGGAACTCGGGCGGGCGAAGGTCTGGGACCTGCTCTGGGACCTGGGCGGGGAGCAGGGCCGGTGCGGGAGAGCGGTGCGGGAGCCGTCCGGCCGGGGACTGGCCGTCCGGACCGCGGGGCCGGGCGTGGGAGGCCGGGCCTGGTGAGGGACGGCGCACAACAGGGGTAGGCAGAACAGGGGTGGTGGGGCGGAGGCGCGTACACAGGGGCACAGGGCAAAACCTCCGCCGTCTCCGGGCGCCACGCGCACGGTGACCTGGGCGTGGGGTACGGCGACCACGGCGATACGGTGATCAGGATGACTGGGACGAATGGGGGCACAACGCGCGGGGGCTCGACGGACAGGAGCGGCACGAAGGTGCGTCTACGAGCGACCGGCGGGCCCGTCGCGGCGCGGGTTCGCGGCCGGGAGTCCTATCTGCTGGCGGGCGGCAGGCTCGCCACCGGGGTCGTGGAGGTGCACGACGACCTCCGGGTGCTCGACCGCGGTGGCTTCTGGGGAGTCGTCGTCGACTTCGAGGGTCGTACCCGCTGCGTCCGGTTCAGGCACGTGCGCCCGGCGCCTGACGTCACGGCGCTCGCGGCCGGGCCGTGGCGCGGGCCCGCCCGGACGGACTGGACGACGAGCATGGACGCCGCGGCCTACATCGCCGGCGTCCACGCGATCCGGTCCGAGATCGCCGCCGGCGAGGTCTACCAGGTGAACCTGTGCCGGCTGCTGTCCGCGCCCACCGTCCCCGGCCCCGCCGGCACGGACCTCGCCGCGCTGGCGACCGTCCTGGCCGCGGGCAACCCGGCCCCCTACTCGGTGGTGCTCGACGCCCCCGAGGCCGGCGTACGCATCGTCGGGGCCTCGCCGGAGCTGTTCCTGTCGCGGGAGGGTGACCTCGTACGGTCCGGCCCGATCAAGGGCACCGGGCGCACGGTCGCCGACCTGCGGGACAAGGACGTCGCGGAGAACGTCATGATCGTCGACCTCGTTCGCAACGACCTGGGACGGGTCGCCCGGCCCGGCAGCGTCACGGTGCCCGCGCTGTGCGCGGTGGAACGGCATCCCGGCCTGGTTCACCTCGTGTCGACCGTGCAGGCCACGCTCGCGCCGGGCGTGGGGTGGGCCGAGCTGCTGGCCGCGACCTGCCCACCCGGCTCGGTGTCGGGAGCGCCCAAGTCGAGCGCGCTGCGGATCATCCGGGAGCTGGAGCCGGTGGCGCGCGGCCACTACTGCGGCGGCATCGGCTGGGTGGACGCCGACAGCGGACGCGGCTGGCTGTCGGTGGGAATCCGCACGTTCTGGCTCGCCGACGAGCGGATCTGGTTCGGGACAGGCGCCGGCATCACCTGGGGCAGCGACCCGGAGGCCGAATGGCGCGAGACCGAGCTGAAGGCACACCGGCTGCTCGCCCTGGCCTCGTCACCAGGGCGGGACGGCCGGACCGGTCCCTCCATGCCGCCACGCGAGGCGGCCCGGACCCGGCGGATCGCGGCGGCCCGCTGACCGCGGACAGCAAAACGCCTGGTGGGGAAGTGCTCCCCACCAGGCGAATGATCGTGCGCCTGATCTGTGCCGGAAGTGCCCGCACCGGTTTGCCGGGGTCGGACACGGTGCCGACCCCGGTGAGATCACCGCTCGGGGCCGCCCCAGATCAGTAGGGCGAGTTCGGCATCCAGGTCGATGACGTCGCTCTCCCCGCCGAGCGGTACAGCGGAGTACGTGCGGCGGAGGAAGGCCAGCACCTCCGCGCGCGGCATCTCGAACAGAGCGTGACCGGATGGACTGGACAACGACAGGCAGACGATCCGCCCGCCCGACTGCGCGGCGGGCCAGACCTGGACATCGCCGTCGCCGGCTGGCCGGCGCACGCCGTCGCTCAGCAGCTGCCGGGCGAATGTCCATTCGACGACCTCGTCGGCGCCGGTACGGAAGCCGATGCTGACCGCATAAGGGTCAGCAGGCTCGTATCGGACAGTGGCGGCGACCGGAACCGGGGCGCCGCCGGGAACGACGAGCCGAAGGGCGAGTTCTGCGGTGATCGAATCGTGACGAATAGTCATCGGGCGGCCTCTCATGGTGCGTGGTGCGGGCGAGCACCCGTGTAACGAGATAGTTCCCTCTCTGAGTCCCGTTGGAAACAAGGTTATGCCAAGACAACATCCGTTACGGCGATTCGGGCGAGTTGCCCTACCCAGGAAGCCCGACCGAAGTCCTCCGAGAAGACCCGGCCGGCGCGGTATGCGCGACCGTCGGCCTTACGTGGCCGGACGATCGCTGTCCGCGTTCGACTGAGGGTTCCCCCGAGCACAATGGCCGTTCTGCCGAGGCCGTGCCACTCATAGCCTTCCCTGTCCGGACCCGTCTCAACCACGGCGAGTCCCGGTCAACCCGGCGCTGTCCGGCTATCGGCCGGAGGGTTGACATGCCCGCATCCGTCCGGCGGCCACCCCCCGTCCGACACGCGGTCCCCTCCGTGTAAGCTGAGTCCAACCTCAGCGAGGACGCAACACATCCCAGCCGAGGGGCGGTTCCGGAAGGTCGTCCAGGCCTCGGTGCACCCACGCGGGTGCACCCGGCCAGGCGTCCAACCAGGCCAAATCGGGCGTATAGCTCAGTGGTAGAGCGCTGCCTTCACACGGCAGAGGTCCGTGGTTCGAAACCACGTACGCCCACGCGATCGGGCGCGGTCTGGTCGATCCCCCTTGGGGGATCTTTCTGGGCTCCCGCGCGGTGTCTTCCGGGGGGCCCAGCCCCCCGAACCCCCCAGGTGATGTGTCTGGGGGGTTCTTTGTTGTTTGGGGTGGCACTTTGGTGGGGGGTTGCTCTCTGTGTGGGTGGTGGGGG
>NZ_JALKFY010000531.1:0-357 GCF_023242985.1 Frankia sp. Mgl5
GTCTTTTACCGTTTGGCGATACTCTGCCAGCAACAGCGGCGAAAAAGAGATTTCCTTGGACAGCTGCGTTTCACTGTCCACCAAGCGAAGTCCGCCTTCGTAGACAGGGTTGCGCTCTGCGTTTGTCAGCAGCTGTACCAGGGCAACTTCCTGTTTGGCCGCTTGCAAAAAGTTGATCCCCTGCTCATAGCCGTTTTCATACAAAAAGTCGGAGAACACCACCGAGACACCTGTTTTGCCATGAACGGCAGAGCCAGAGCGAAGCGCCTGGTTGATGTCGCCCGTGCCGTCCGGCGCAAGCGAACCGAGAAAGTGAAATAACTGCTGCGCCTTGCCTTTTCCATGCAGGGACAACAG
>NZ_JALKFY010000532.1:0-356 GCF_023242985.1 Frankia sp. Mgl5
GTTCTGTAGCTCTGGCGATTTCAGTTTGCGCGATGTCTCCCTGCTTGATCGCGCGCAGCAGGGAAGCTTCCGGCCCTGAAAAGCTGAACGATACTCCATCGACCGCGGAGGGAATGCGAAAGCTGCCCGTTGCTTCACGAGCCAATTCTTCCAAGGCAGGACCCGCGGGAAAAGAGAGCCCCATGGCGACGCCGACGCGATCCACCAATTGACCGGCGTGGAGATCGATCGTACCGCCGATTTTTTCAATCTCGTAGCCTGTTTCATGGCGCGTGCAAAGCAGCACCTCGCTTGTCCCTCCCGAAAGATGGACAGCGATAAAACGATTTTCGCTGGGTCGATGCTCTGCCGTGTGC
>NZ_JALKFY010000533.1:0-353 GCF_023242985.1 Frankia sp. Mgl5
TCCGTAGAATCCCCGTCCATCAACACCGTAGTTGTTGCTGCCAACCCGGTTGGGGCCATATCCACTTGGCATTGAGCCGTCGCCAGGCCGGCCTGCGGTCCTGTCAGCGAAACCGTCAACCCGGTTGGTGCCATACTGGCCGGGATTTGTTGCGTAGCCAGGGCGATTGGTGCCATAAGTTCCAGCACGGTCATAGTTGTTTAAGGCGCGGGGATAAGTCCCGGCTTGATTTTGAACAGTGGTCCCGGGTGCGCCGGGACTGGGAGCCGCATTTCTAGAGGTAGCACAAGCCGTGGAGAACAGAGCAACACCAGCAATCACACCGTAAAGCCATCTTTTATTCATGGTTAGGT
>NZ_JALKFY010000534.1:0-352 GCF_023242985.1 Frankia sp. Mgl5
CCTTTGGGAACATCGCGTTGACGGCGCGAAGCAGATAATCCCGATCAGCCGGCAGTGTTCGCGGATCGCCAATCTCTCCGGAGTAATCCGTATCGGTGGTGCCGATGTAAGCCGTGTTTTCCCGGGGAATAGCGAAAATCATACGACCGTCCGGGGAGTCAAAATAGACGGAATTGGTCAGTGGAAAGCGGCTCCGCGAGACAACGAGGTGTACGCCTTTGGTTAGATGGAGGCGTTTTTGATTGAGCGAGCCGTCCTTCTTGCGCAGTTGATCGACCCACGGTCCGGTGGCGTTGACGACTTTTCGGGCAGCGATCTCATAGTGATTCCCGCTGATCCTGTCACGTACTTG
>NZ_JALKFY010000535.1:0-352 GCF_023242985.1 Frankia sp. Mgl5
CCCGACTATGGGATCGCCACACCATTATTACTCGGCAAGTTGATGCGTGTGGCTGGCGCTGATCTCGTGCTCTTCCCGTCCCCGTACGGCAACGTCGCACTGGATAAACAGGAAGCGCTCAAGCTGGCCGCCAATCTGGTTGAGCCGATCAATGGAATGACACGTTCGTTCCCGGTGCCGTCTGCGGGCATTCATCCGGGCCTGGTTCCCCAGCTTTACAGCGACTTCGGTACCGAGGAGGTGGTAAACGCTGGCGGGGGCATTCACGGTCATCCGGGTGGCGCAACAGCGGGAGCGCAAGCCTTTGTCGAGGCGATTGACGCTGTAGTGGCTGGCCGCACGCTGGAAGAAG
>NZ_JALKFY010000536.1:0-350 GCF_023242985.1 Frankia sp. Mgl5
GTTCCACTTTTTCCAAAGGTGTCTCACTGCGGAAACGGCGCAGAATCTCACGCGCATCCTACCGCGACCCATAACCTAACGAGAGACGGAACAAAAAGCGGTCCAGCTGTGCTTCCGGCAGTGGATATGTACCCTCCGATTCGATCGGATTCTGCGTCGCCATCACAAACAGCGTAGACGGAATGGGAAGGGTGACTCCCTCGATGGTAGCTTGCCGTTCTTCCATGCATTCCAGCAAGCCTGATTGCGTGCGGGGCGTTGCCCGGTTAATCTCGTCGGTCAACAGCACATCGGTAAAGACCGGCCCGCGGCGCAGCTCAAATTCGCTTGTTTTCGGGTTGAAGTAATGC
>NZ_JALKFY010000537.1:0-350 GCF_023242985.1 Frankia sp. Mgl5
TGAGTACCTTGCGAAAATGGTCCGCTCTGCTGGAACAAAATGGCTACAGCTTCCTGCGCGACTCCCGAGGCCGCCGCGAATATCGCCAGGCCGACACCATAGCACTCCGCAAAATGAAAGATTTGACGAAAGAAAGCCTGATGCCATTGGAAAACGCGGCCGCTGCTGCAGCTGCCAGTATGTACCGTCAGGAGGTGGCTGCGGCGACAGAGACATTGCCTGTCGTGTCAGCTCTAGGGGAAGTGCGACGGACACCGCACCCCTATCACTATCAAATGCTGGAGCAAAAGGTAGATTCGCTTGCCCAGCATATTCAGCAGCAGGATGCGTTTAACACGGCGCTGCTGGAA
>NZ_JALKFY010000538.1:0-349 GCF_023242985.1 Frankia sp. Mgl5
GCCTTATATTGTGGTGATTGTGGACGAGCTTGCCGATTTGATGATGGTAGCTCCAGGCGAAGTAGAAGACGCGATCTGCCGCTTGGCGCAGATGGCGCGTGCGGCCGGCATACATCTGATCATCGCTACGCAACGTCCTTCTGTTGACGTGATCACAGGTGTGATTAAAGCGAATATTCCGTCCCGGATTGCCTTTGGCGTCTCTTCGATGGCCGATTCCCGGACGATTTTGGATATGGGCGGTGCGGAGAAGCTGCTTGGCAGAGGGGACATGCTTTACCTGCCGATGGGTGCGTCGAAACCGACCCGTGTTCAGGGCGCCTTTGTTTCCGACAAGGAAGTGGAAGAG
>NZ_JALKFY010000539.1:0-348 GCF_023242985.1 Frankia sp. Mgl5
GCCTGGCCCTGTTTGATGCCCGCAGCCTGATGGAAAACGCCGAAGTGATCGCCGCCATGACGATTGAAGCCTTGCGCGGAATTCCCAAAGCGTTTGATCCCCAGCTTCACCTGGTACGGCCTCATCCGGGACAACAGGAGTCGGCGCGCAAGCTGCTTTTACACCTGCAAGGAAGCGAACGCACCACTGAGCAAGGACAGCTGCGCGTACAGGACGCTTACAGCATGCGCTGCATTCCGCAGGTGCACGGCGCAACCCGCGATACACTGGAATACGTATGGGCGGCCGTTACCCGTGAATGCAACAGTGTCACCGATAATCCGGTTCTGTTCACGGAGACGGGTGACG
>NZ_JALKFY010000540.1:0-348 GCF_023242985.1 Frankia sp. Mgl5
AGATGGTCGCCTGACGGCAAAACAATCTGCTTCCTCTCGAACCGCTCAGGTCAATCGCAAATCTGGCTTATTTCTGCTGATGGCGGTGAGGCCAGGCAGCTTACCGCTTGCAAGCATGGTGCCCGCAACCCGGTATGGTCGCCAGATGGAAAGCACCTGCTGTTTTCTGCGCTGCTGGCGCCGGGAGAAACGTTTTCTCAGCGGGAGGCTGATGCTGATGCGCAGACGGAGAAAAAGCGGAAGCAACCGATGGTGGTCGAACGGCTGAAATACAAGTCGGATGATCTGGGCTTTCCCGAGGGCAAAACGCAGCAACTGGCAATTTTTGATGTCGTGACAGGGGAGATT